>NZ_JARUWZ010000148.1:0-213 GCF_030433775.1 Erwinia sp. PsM31 | reverse complement strand
CAAGGTTATAAAATTAAATAATGGCTATACATATAAGTTCTTTTTCTGTAATTTTAAAAGTTAATAGAATAATCAAAGGTGTTTATTGATGGTTTTAATAAAATTAAATGACGAGGTGTTTCTATAATTATCTCATATAATACAAAGGCTTTTCTATTATTAATAGCTGAATGCAATTATTGGGATTGTCTGTTTTTCTTGGCTGAATAAAAT
>NZ_JARUWZ010000147.1:0-213 GCF_030433775.1 Erwinia sp. PsM31 | reverse complement strand
TTACGGGCCACGTGCCGCTCTGAAAACCTGTCGACGTTCTCGCCAACCAGCATGCCGGCGCGATCGTATTCATATTCCGTATCACCTCCGTCAGGACGCGTCAGGCACTGCAGACGACCCGCAGCGCTCCATCGATAACGCGTAGTGTTGCCTTCCGCGTCCGTGCTGCTCAGCATCCTTCCCGCATCTTCATACAGACGATAACTTTGGTTG
>NZ_JARUWZ010000146.1:0-213 GCF_030433775.1 Erwinia sp. PsM31 | reverse complement strand
TCATCAACATCGACCTGTCAGGCGCTGGCTTCCAGACTTCTGGCCTGGGCGCAACCTTCAGCGTAACCGGCGGCAACCTGTCTGACCTGGACGCGCGTATCAAGAGCGTCGATACCGCACGTAGCGGCCTGGGTGCGATTCAGAACCGTTTTGAATCTACCATCAACAACCTGAACACCTCTGTGACCAACCTGACCGCGTCACAGTCACGTA
>NZ_JARUWZ010000145.1:0-214 GCF_030433775.1 Erwinia sp. PsM31 | reverse complement strand
GAAAAGAGAGATCCAACACTCTTCCTTCAGAATCAACGAAGGGATGTCATTTTGATACCTCACCGATCTTCACTTTTGCAAAACTCCCTGTCCTGAAAAAATTTATGTGGAAAGTTATCCTCTCTTATCAATGCCACAGACTATAGCCGCAGCGGTCGGCTCTTATTTGTCAGTCGTAAACGTCTTAGACCATTTTGCTCTGTAGGTCATCAAT
>NZ_JARUWZ010000144.1:0-214 GCF_030433775.1 Erwinia sp. PsM31 | reverse complement strand
TCCCACATCAAAGCAGACTTACCAGCCCCTCACAGACCAACAATTAAAGCCGCACCAGCAGATTCTAATGAGGAGAGTACCTCATGACGTGCATTCGGCCGCTCGGCAACAAGACCTGCAGCCAGATGGCCGGGCCGTGTGTTCACACACTGGTAGAAGGCCGGGTCATTGAATGGTGTCAGAAAATCGACTACATCACAGTAACCGTCGCGTA
>NZ_JARUWZ010000143.1:0-215 GCF_030433775.1 Erwinia sp. PsM31 | reverse complement strand
TGACGCTTCCATCACGGCAGACTTTTTTACTACAACATTTTCCTGAGAAAATGGTAGCGGGAGCAGGATTTGAACAGACGACCTTCGGGTTATGAGCACGACGAGCTACCAGGCTGCTCCATCCCGCGTCCGAGGATGCGCACTATACTCTCCGGCGATTTTTTTAATTGGCTGATACACAAAACCGAGCCAACAATACAGTCAGGCGAATGGGG
>NZ_JARUWZ010000142.1:0-215 GCF_030433775.1 Erwinia sp. PsM31 | reverse complement strand
GTCAATGGTTGCTAAGCCTTGCATGGAACAAACAACTTGAAATCATACAATTTATGGAATTTAACAAAAGCGTGGCCGAAAACAACAAAAATGATGATACATAATACAGAATTTAAATAACCATGAATTTGGAAATTTAATCAACCTGTTATATTAAGAAAAGATAACATCAGTGTAAGTGAAGAATTAATAATTATTTCTGATGGAACCTGCTG
>NZ_JARUWZ010000141.1:0-215 GCF_030433775.1 Erwinia sp. PsM31 | reverse complement strand
ACGGCGTCCACCGAGATCTTCACCGGCTAAGGTTCGTCGGCAGCGTCAGATGTTTATAAGAGACTGAATCCGCAGCTGCACGTCTGGTCTTTTGTAGGCGCGCTGCTGGTGAAAATGAGCAAAAGCCAGGCGAACGAAGCCGCGCTGCCAGTCTCTTATACACATATCCCAGCCCACCAGACACGCAGCACAAAAAAGTATTCCCGCATATGCAT
>NZ_JARUWZ010000140.1:0-215 GCF_030433775.1 Erwinia sp. PsM31 | reverse complement strand
ACCAGGGCGCCATGAATGGCACCCCACGATCACAGCCAGTTTTTGCGTTTGAAATAGAGATAAGGTGCCAGGCCTGCCAGCATCATCAGGCAGATTGCGCCAGGATAGCCGAAGCTCCATTTTAGCTCAGGCATAAACTCAAAGTTCATACCATAGCTGGAAGCCACCAGCGTTGGCGGCAGGAACACCACCGAGACCACCGAGAAGATCTTGAT
>NZ_JARUWZ010000013.1:0-129529 GCF_030433775.1 Erwinia sp. PsM31 | reverse complement strand
AAGCCTGAACGTGAGTTCAGGCTCTTTCTTTAAATATGGCGGTGAGGAAGGGATTCGAACCCTTGATACGTTGCCGTATACACACTTTCCAGGCGTGCTCCTTCAGCCACTCGGACACCTCACCATATTGTTACGCAAGCTTGCTGCGTGGCCGGTAATGTAGGGAAAAGTCGTGCGCGGGTCAACACCCTTTCTGCACTTTTCCGCTCGTTTACTCATTTTTGCAGCAGGCTGCTGCTAAATTCGGCAAAAGGACCGTTTACTAAAGTAAAACGCAACGGTATCAGCGCAATTGGCCGAACAATGTGCATAATGATTCGCTTTATCAGGCTAAAAAATCACGAGGCCACAGTGACTATCCAGACTAAAAACGGTGGAGCGACAGGGCAGGAAGGTACGCGCGCGCTTTTCTTTATCCAGATTTTCGCCACCCTTGGCTTTGCCGTGCTCTATTCCACCCTGGTGCTTTATGCCACCAAACGACTCGGCTTCAGCGAGGCGCAGGCCAACGCCATGATGGGCGTGTTCGGCGCTTTCAACTACGGGCTGCATCTGTTTGGCGGCTACCTCGGCGGACGCTACCTCAGCAACCGTAACCTGTTTGTGCTGGGTATGGTGTTGCAGGTCATTGGTTGTTGGATCCTCTCCGGGCAAAGCGCGGACGGGCTGTACTGGGGGCTGGCGATGTTCCTCACCGGCAGCGGCCTGAACGTAACCTGTATCAATATGATGCTGACCCAGCGTTTTACGCCGGAAGACAGCCGTCGCGAAAGCGCCTTCCTGTGGAACTATGCCGGGATGAACCTGGGCTTCTTTATCGGCTTCACTGGCGCGGGCTATTTCCAGCTACAGGAGCATTACCAGGCGCTGTTCCTGTTCGCCACGCTGGGCAACGCCGTCGCCATCGTTATTTCTCTGCTGCGCTGGAAAACGCTGGCGGATATCGATACGCCGCTGCTGCACGTCAACAAATCGCAGCTGCGGCTGCGGATGCTGGCGGGCCTGCTGATCCTGGTGGTGCTGGTGCCGATTATCCGCCTGATGCTGACCCATGCTGATTTTACCGGCACTTTTGTCCTGATCCTTGGCGCGGTTGTTTTCCTGTTGCTTGCCGCCACTACGCTGCGACATCGCCCACGGGAAGAACAGCGCCGAATGGCCGCCTACTTGATCCTGGCATTGGGCGCGCTGGTGTTCTGGACGCTTTACCAGCTGGCGCCGATGGGGCTGATGCTGTTTACCGAACACAATATTATGCTGAACGTTTGGGGCATCCGGGTTGCGCCGCAGTGGGTGCAAAACATCAATACGCTGGTGATTGTTTTCGGCGGGCCGCTGTTGGCAATGGGCTTTCGTAACATGCGCGAGCGTGGCTGGCGCATCGATATTCCTTTGCAGTTCGCTTCTTCGCTGTTCTGTATCGGGCTGGGGATGCTGGTCTTGCCCGTGGGTATTATGCTGGCCGGCGGCGACGGCATGGTGGCGTTCAAATGGATCGCGATCAGCTACATTCTGCAAAGCCTGGCCGAGCTGCTGATTTCGCCGGTTGGCTACGCGATGATCGGCAGACTGGCGCCGCTACGTTATCAGGGCGTGATGATGGGCTGCTGGATGATGGTAACAGGCGTCGCGTCGGTGCTGGCCGGTCACGTTTCCGGCATGATGCCGGAGAACAGCGGCAGTTCGCCTGCGCTGACCAACCCTGGCTACAGCCATATCTTTATGCTGCTGGGCTGCGGCAGCGTCGCCACAGGTCTGATCCTGCTGCTGTTGATGCCGCTGCTGCGCAGGCTTATCCAGACGACACGCTAGCCAGGGGGGCCATAACGGCCCCCTTATTTTTTGCTTGCCACGGGCTGCATTTTCCCCGAGCCTGAAGGAAAAACAGGAGAAGCCGCGTGGATATCATTTTTTATCATCCTTCCTTTAATGCAAAAAAATGGCAGGCCGGATTAGAGCAGCGTTTGCCGCAGGCCCGCGTGCGTGAATGGACACCGGGCGATCGGGCTCCTGCAGATTACGCGCTGGTGCGCCAGCCGCCGGTAGCGATGCTGCAGGGCCGTACGGATTTAAAAGGCGTTTTTGCGCTGGGCGCGGGCGTGGATGATATTCTCAACCAGCTGCGCGAACATCCGCAGATGCTGGCGGCTGGCGTGCCGCTGTTTCGTCTGGAGGATACCGGCATGGGTCGCCAGATGCAGGAATATGCGGTCTGGCACGTGCTGGGCTGGTTCCGCCGCTTTAACGACTATCAGCAGCAGAAAAGCCAGGCGCTGTGGCAGCCGCTGCGCAACCCTGGCCGGGACGCCTTTACCATCGGCATTCTGGGCGCGGGCGTGTTGGGGCGCAGCGTGGCGGAAAGCCTGCGCTACTGGGGTTTTCCGGTGCGCTGCTGGAGCCGTACGCCGAAAACGCTGCCGGGCGTCACCAGTTTCCACAGCGAAGCGCAGCTGAGCGAGTTTCTTTCCGGCACCCGCGTGCTGATTAACCTGTTGCCGAACACGCCGCAAACCGTCGGCATTCTGAACCGTGGTTTACTGAGTCAGCTTCAGCCGGAGGCTTATCTGATTAATCTGGCGCGCGGCGCGCATCTGGTGGAAGAAGATCTGCTGGCGGCGCTGGCGGCGGGCGAAATCAAGGCGGCGGCGCTGGACGTTTTTGCGCAGGAGCCGCTGGCGCAGGATCATCCTTTCTGGACGCATCCGGCTATCGCCATCACGCCGCATAATGCGGCTGTCACCTTGCCGGAGGAAGCTATGGACTACATTGCTGACGCCATCCGCCAGCGTGAAGCGGGTGATATGCCCGCCGGTCAGGTCGATCTGGCGCGAGGCTACTAACTCGTCCGGGCCGAGTGCCCGTCAACAAGGAGAAATTATGTACCCTGTCGATCTTCATATGCACACCGTTGCCAGCACCCATGCCTATAGCACGCTGCGTGACTACGTCCAGCAGGCGCAAACCTGCGGCGTCAAACTGCTGGCGATCACCGATCACGGCCCCGATATGGCCGATGCGCCGCACCACTGGCATTTTATCAATATGCGAGTCTGGCCGCGCGTGGTGGACGGCATTGGCATCCTGCGCGGTATTGAAGCCAATATTAAAAACCTGGCGGGCGATATCGACTGCACCGGGCCGATGATGGAGGCCATGGATATCGTGGTGGCAGGCTTTCACGAGCCGGTTTTCGCACCGCGCGACAAGGCGACCAATACCGAAGCGATGATCGCCGCCATGGCCAGCGGCAACGTGCATATCATCAGCCATCCGGGCAACCCGAAGTACCCTGTTGATATTCCTGCTATTGCCGAGGCCGCCGCAAAATATGAGGTGGCGCTGGAGCTGAACAACTCCTCTTTTACCCACTCGCGCAAGGGTAGCGAGCCTAACTGTCGTGCTATTGCAGCCGCAGTACGCGATGCCGGCGGCTGGATCGCCTGCGGCTCGGATTCCCATACTGCCTTTACGCTGGGCAATTTTGAGCATTGTCTGCGGATCATGAAGGAAGTGGATTTTCCCGAAGAACGCGTATTAAATGTCACGCCGCGCCGCCTGCTGGATTTTTTACAGCGCAGAACCGGCACGACCATTACAGAATTTGCTGACCTGTGACGTTGTCACGCTTAACGCTATGGACCCATCCCGATGAATGAATTTTCGATTATCTGCCGCATCCTTGGCTCGCTCTATAACCGCCAGCCGCAGGATCCGCTGCTGGTGCCGCTGTTTACGCTGTTGCGCGAGGGTAAGCTGCAGCAGCAGTGGCCGCTGGAGCAGGACGAGTTGCTGACGCGTTTGCAGCAGAACAGCGATCCGCAGGCGCTGGCCGCTGACTATAACGCGCTGTTTGTTGGCAGCGACTGCAAGGTGTCGCCGGAGGGTTCAAAGTGGGAAAACGGCCCGCAGGAGAGCGAAGTGCGGGCGTTTTTGCAGAGCCGTGGCATGCCGCTTGGCGAAGGCCCGGCCGATCGGTTTGGCTCGCTGCTGCTGGCCGCTTCCTGGCTGGAGGATCAGTCGCAGGAGGATGAGGTACAGGCGCAAATTACGCTGTTCGACGACTATCTGCTGCCGTGGTGCGGTCAGTTCCTGGGCAAGGTGGAAGCCTGGGCCGATACGCCGTTTTACCGTACGCTGGCCGCGCTAAGTCGCGAAGCGATTCAGGCGATGCGCGACGAGCTGGCGGAAGAAGACGAAGCGTAAAGCTGCGGACAATCCGGCTGGCCTGGTTTCTGCCGGTAGTCACTGAGTAAAGCCAGTACCGCGCCCGGCGATACTGGCTTTACTTTATCAGTTAACAGGTGCGCAAAGCGGGCCGATCGTCTTGCTGTACTTTGTCACTTAACAGGTGCGCGAAACGGCCCGGTCATCTGGCTTTACTTTATCAGTTAACAGGCGCGTAGCCAGCGGGTTAATCCCGCCACGCTGCGCGCGCAGAACCCAACGGCGAGGCGGAAGCAGACCAAACCAGCGGCGTGCCGGGCAGCTCCACCGGCGGTTTAAGGCGCAGGCCGATCCCCCAGGCGTTTATCTCCGTTTCGACATTGTTATCATGCGGTTGTGCGCTAACCAGCCCTTTGGGGCGCATCGCCTCGGGATAAGGATTATCGGTCAGCAGGCAGGCAGTGCGGGCCAGCGACAGCCTGGCGCTGAAGCCCGTGCCGTTTTGCAGCCTGAGCCGCATGCCTTCCAGCGCGGCGGCGGCCATCAGATAGCCGGTAGCATGGTCGAGCGCCTGTACCGGCAGCGGCACCGGTTTCTCGCTGTGCTGCCACTGACTGCCGGTTTCCGCTATGCCGCAGCCCATCTGCACCAGGCTGTCAAAACCGCGCCGGTTGCGCCACGGCCCCGTCCAGCCCCAGGCGTTCAGGCTGACGTCGATCAGGCCAGGAGAAAGCTTTTGTCGTGCCTCCGTATCATACCCCAGCGCGCTCAGCGCATCGGCACGATAGCCGTGGATCAGAATATCCGCCTGGCCCAGCAGCTGTGCAAAAATCTGCCTGCCTGCCGCTGACTTTAAATCGAGGCGCGCGCAGCGTTTGCCCAGCGTGACTTCCTCCTCCAGCGTCGGCTCCTGCCAGCCCGGCGGATCGAGCCGCAGCACGTCCGCGCCCAGCCCGGCCAGAAAGCGCGTGGCGACCGGCCCGGCGATAATTCGGGTCAGATCCAGCACCCTGACGCCTTGCAGCGGCCGCAGCCCTGGCAGCGCCCAGCCCGGCGCGGCGGCCTGCGGCTGTACGCTTTGCGCTATCAGCGGCTCGTGCCGTACGCTTTGCCCCTGTGAGTGCTGCCGCCAGGCTTCCACGCTGCGCATCTCTGCCGCACAGCCGCCCGCGTCAATCACCGCCTGTTCAAGCGCGGTTTTGTCCCAGCGGCTGACGGCCTGCGCCAAATCGGCGCGGCTGGCGTGCGTGCCCAGCACGTTTTCCATCGCCGCCCGGTGATGCGGCGCGTTGGTGTGCAGGCGGATCCAGCCGTTTGCGGCGGCGTAGTCTCCGGCAAAGGCATCCCACAGCGAGGGCGCAGAGCGGTTTACGGGCTGAAAGCTGTGTTGAAACCAGCGGGACGCCAGGCGCATATCGACGCGCTGACGGGCGGGATTGCCGGTCAGGGCTGCGGCCGCCTGCATCGCCAGCGCCATGCTGGTGGCCGCCAGCTCGGTGACCGGAAAGGCGGAAGGGAGACGCTGCTCGCCGATAAAATGGACATCGGGCGCGTCGTCATTGCGTAATGCCTGCCAGAGCTGTTGCCAGCATTGTGCGGTTAACCGGGTCGTCATTGCTTCCTCCTTTAATTTAACCATAGCAATGAAGATCGGCGGTCGCTAGCGCAGCCGCTTCAGCTTTGGCAGGCGGGCGTGCATCCTCAGGTTGCGCAGGTTGATCACCGCAATCGCCGTGCCGGCCACCACCAGCAGCGAGCCGAAAACCTTAAAGATATTCATGCTGTCGCCCAGCACCAGCACGCCCATAATCACCGACAGCACCGGCGTCAGCAGCGAATAGGGCATAATCAGATTGACGTTATAGGTGCGCAGCAGGCCATACCACAGCGAATAGGCGACGATGGAAGAGCAGATTGCGCTGTACAAAATCGCGAACCAGCCTCGCCATGAAGCGTTAACCAGGCTGGTCAGCTGGCCGCTTTCCATAAAGAAGGATGAGAGGCCCACGATGGGGATCGCCAGAAAAGAGAGCCAGCCGGTCATGGTAAGCGGCTTGATCGACGGGGATTTCTTCACGATAAGGTTGCTGACGGCCCAGCCCACCGCGCTGCAAAGCAGCAGGCACAGCACCCACCATGTTGGAATGGTCGGGCTGCCCGCCAGCACCACCACGCCGCTCAGCGAAATGGCGATGCCCAACATCTGTACCAGCGACAGTTTTTCCTGCAAAAAAATCATTGCCAGGATCATCGCGAAAGGCGTACCCAGCTGCACCACGATGGCGCCTGTGCCCGCGTCGGTATATTTCAGGCCGAGAAACAGCAGCGAGAAATGCATAAAGCCAAAGGTAAAGGCCAGCGGCACCAGATAGCGCAGCTGTTCACGCGTAACGCGGGTAAAAGGAACCAGGATCAGCGCCACCACCACAAAGCGCATCAGCGTCAGAAACAGCGGCGGCACCTCGCCAAGCCCCCATTTTACCGCAACGTTATTGAAAGCCCAGGTGGTGACCACCAGCAAAATCAGGAAAAAATGACGTACAGCCACAACGCAATCCTTTAGTGTGTTTAATCATTAGCCTATGATGGCACGAATCGCCATGATGTTAAGCGTGAAGGCCCTTTTTTCTTGTAAGATTCCGAATCAGCCGCATAAGGAGATTGCCAGACAATGAACGCGCTTCCTTTCGCTATTATCCAGTTTGAAACGCCGCCTGCGGGCGTCATGGCGCAGGTGGGCGAGCAGCAGCACTGGTTTATCGCCGCTGCGGGTTTACAGCCGGATGCCTGGCTGATCGTGCGTCCCGATCTGGGCGAAGCGCTGCCCGATCCCGCTTTGCTGTCGGGGGCCATTCTCTCCGGCTCCTGGGCGATGGTCACCGATCATGCGGAGTGGAGCGAGCGTACGGCCGCCTGGATACGCAGCGCTATGGATCATCAGCTGCCGCTGCTGGGCGTCTGCTATGGTCATCAGCTTATGGCTTATGCGCTGGGCGGCAAGGTGGGCGATAATCCGCGTGGCTGGGAAGGGGGAGTGCAGCAGATCACCCGTCACGAAGAGGGCGCTGAAGATGTATTGCTGGGCGCGCTGCCGGGGCAGTTTTCCGCGTGGCTTTCCCATCGTCAGTCGGTGCTGCGACCGCCGACCGGTGCGCGGGTGCTGGCCTCTTCCGTGATGGATCCGTGTCAGATCGTTCGCTACAGCCCACAGGCGCTCTCGGTGCAGTTCCATCCCGAGTTTACGTCGGCGATTATGGCGGCCTGTCAGCAAAACAGCTCAAGGCCCGAAGCCGCTGGCGAAGCGCTCCCCGAACCCAGCTGGCCGCTGCGGCTTTTGCAGAATTTTTGTCAGCAGCCGCGCGCGATAGCGCGCCTCGCCTGACGCAACGGGGCGGCTTTGCCGTCCTCTTTCCTCGCTTTAGCGCTTTCCTTTCGGCGCGGTCACACTTTCCGCCCGGCCCGGCTGTCAATTTCTCCTGTTCTGTTAATGTTAATTTCAAGTTGTTTAATTGTTAATTATCGCGGAGAGACGATCATGCGCTACGCATATCCGGGCAGTCAGGATTCCTTAATCGTGCTGAAATCGCACTACGGCAATTTTATCAACGGCGAGTTTGTTGCGCCGGTAAACGGTAATTACTTTACCAATACGTCACCGGTTAACGGCTCGACCATCGGCGAGTTCCCACGTTCAGATAAGGTGGATGTTGAAAACGCCATCGATGCGGCGCACGCGGCGGCGGAAGCCTGGGGCAAAACTTCCGTCCAGTCGCGTTCGCTGACGCTGCTGAAAATCGCCGATCGGCTGGAAGAGAAGCTGGAATATCTGGCCGTCAACGAAAGCTGGGACAATGGCAAACCGGTACGCGAGACGCTGGCGGCGGATCTGCCGTTGGCGGTCGATCATTTTCGCTATTTCGCGGGCTGCCTGCGCGCGCAGGAAGGCACGGCGGCGGAAATCGACGAGTTTACCGCCGCCTACCATTTTCACGAACCGCTGGGCGTGGTCGGCCAGATTATCCCGTGGAACTTTCCACTGCTGATGGCGGCCTGGAAGCTGGCACCGGCGCTTGGCGCGGGCAACTGTGTGGTGCTGAAACCGGCGGAGCAGACGCCGCTGTCAATCACGCTGTTTGTCGAGCTGATCGCCGACCTGCTGCCGAAAGGCGTGCTGAACGTAGTGCATGGCTTTGGTCGTGAAGCGGGCGAGGCGCTGGCGGGCAATCCGCGCATCGCCAAAATCGCCTTTACCGGCTCTACCGCTACCGGCGGCCATATCCTGGAGCTGGCGGCGAAAAACCTTATTCCTTCAACGGTTGAGCTGGGCGGCAAGTCACCGAACATCTTCTTTGAGGACATCATGCAGGCCGAGCCTTCTTTTATAGAGAAAGCGGCGGAAGGCGTGGTGCTGGGCTTTCTGAATCAGGGCGAGGTATGCACCTGTCCTTCGCGCGCGCTGGTGCAGGAATCCATTTATGCGCCCTTTATGGAAGCGGTATTAAAAAGAATTAAAACCATCAGGCGCGGCGATCCTATGGATACCGACACCATGATCGGCGCGCAGGCTTCGCAGCAGCAATTTGATAAAATTCTCTCTTATCTGGACATTGCGCGGCAGGAAGGCGCAGAGGTGCTGACCGGCGGCGGCGTGGAGAAGCTGGACGACGATCTGGCCGGCGGCTATTACATTCAGCCAACGCTGCTCAAGGGCAACAACAGTATGCGCGTGTTCCAGGAGGAGATCTTCGGGCCTGTTGTAGGCATCACGACCTTTAAAGATGAGGCGGAAGCTATCGCCATTGCCAACGACTCGATCTATGGGCTGGGCGCGGGCGTCTGGACGCGCGATATCAACCGCGCTTATCGGGTTGGCAGGGCGATTAGGGCAGGGCGCGTCTGGACCAACTGCTATCATCTGTATCCGGCACACGCGGCGTTTGGCGGCTACAAAAAGTCCGGCATCGGGCGGGAAACGCATAAAATGATGCTCGATCACTATCAGCAAACCAAAAACCTGCTGGTCAGCTACAGCACCGAACCGCTGGGTTTCTTTTAACATCCTGCGCCGCGCGTCGTTAATGAACGGGCGCGGCGTCAATAAGAAGGTGACGTTGTCACGCTGCGTTAGCTGGCTTTATCGGGAGCCAGCAGCGCAGCAATTTCCTGTTCCGATACGGCCTGCGAAAAAAGGTAGCCCTGTAGCTCATTACAACCCGCCTCCGCCAGCGCCGCCATCTGGCTGTTGGTTTCCACGCCTTCTGCGGTTACGGTCAGCCCCATTGCCTGGCCCAGTCTTACCACCGATTCGATGATGGCGGTTGAGTTCTCCGTCACGCCCAGCGACTGGGTAAAGGAGCGGTCGATTTTGATTTTATCCACCGAGAAATGACTCAGGTAATTCAGGCTGGAGTAGCCCGTGCCGAAATCATCCAGCGCGATACGGAAACCCGCTTCACGCAGCGCGCGCATAATCTCCTGCGCGCCTTTCTCATCTTCAATCAGCACGCCTTCGGTAATTTCCAGCTCAATACGGGAAGGCAGCGTTTTTTCCTGCTGGACGATGGCTTTAAACCGCTCCACAAAGCCCGCTGAACGAAACTGTAAAGGGGAGACATTAATAGCCATGGAGATATCGGGCCACGCCAGCGACACGCGGCAGGCTTCACGCAGCACCCATTCGCCAATCTGGATAATCAGGCCCATTTCCTCCGCCAGCGGAATAAATTCGCCGGGCGAAATCACGCCGCGCTGCGGATGATGCCAGCGCATCAGCGCTTCCAGACCCACGACTTGCTGCCCGGAAATATCCATCAGCGGCTGATAGTAAACGGCCAGATCGCGCTTGTTTTGCAGCGCGGCGCGTAAATCAGCCGCAATCAGCTGGCGCGTTTTGACCTGTTCATCCATCGAGTTATCAAACACGCGATACTGACCGCGCCCCTGGCTTTTGGCCTCGTACAGCGCGATATCCGCTTTACGCATCATTTCCAGCCGATCGCTCGCATCCTGAGGCGCCATCGCCACGCCAATACTGACGCCTATCCAGGTTTCACTGCCCAGCAGTGTAAAAGGCCGCGCCAGCGAGGCAATGATCCGCTCGCACAGCTTCTGAATATCGCTGAACGCGGTGATCCCTTCCACGATAACCACAAATTCGTCGCCGCCAAGCCGGCCTACGGTATCGGCTTCTCTGACCTCCTGACTAAGGCGATGCCCTACGTCGATAATCAGCTCGTCTCCCGCATGGTGCCCATAGGTGTCATTAACCTGTTTAAAACGGTCGAGATCCAGCAGCAGCAGCGCGACATGTTCAGGACTGCGGTTCAGCTTGCCCAGCGCCTGCGTCAGCCGTTCCTCAACCAGCGCGCGATTAGGCAGGCCGGTCAGCACGTCGTGGAAAGCCAGATGCTGCGCCTGCGCCTCGCTGGCGCTCAGCTGAAGCAGCGACTGTGAGAGCTTGAGCGAGGACAGCCACAGGCGGCGGATCATCACTCCGCAGATCAGCGTGATAATCAGCACCATTGCCAGCCCGACCGGGCCGATAACCTGAAACATTTGCGTGCCGGGCGCGGCCGGGCGCCAGCTGATATAGCCCAGCGCGTCGCCGAGGTGATTTTTTAATAAATAGTTAGCGCCCGTTTTCATCGGCTTGCCGTCGGCGTAGTGCAGATCGTGCAGCAGGCTGCGTTGAGAGAGGGAATTGAGATAGCTGGCGTCCAGATATTTTACGCTCACCAGCCGAAAACGCCCGCTGCCGCCGTAGCCGTCGTCAATAATGCTGATGGCGAGCGCAGCGGGCCGTTTATCGATCAGGGTAAAGTCGATCGCTTCGGCGTGTCCGCCGCTGGCAAAAGGGGTTTTAAGCCGGGCCGATAGCTCATTGATCGGCTGACGCAGATGTTCGAACTGCGCCACAGGGACGTTTTTATCCCACTCCCAGCGATACACCAGACGATCTTCCTCATCAAGAATATAGATAAGCTGGTGGCCGAACATGGTCGACAGCCAGGTGCCGACGTTCTGGTTCAGCCAGGGCGTATCCTGTAGCGCGCGATCCAGACGACGGCCAAGCGGCTGCCACAGCGCCAGGCTGCGATTCTGTTTGATCATTTCCGTCAGGCTTTGCGTCAGCGAAGTCTCGATAATCTGCTGCTGCTGGTGAGCGGCGTCGCGATTGGTTTTCGCGGTGGCCCACCAGACCGTAAACGTTGCCGCAGTAAAAATAATTAATAACACCAGCACCAAAGGTATAAGCACTTCGCGGATAAAATGGCTGCGAAAACTCTCTGATATTTTCATGTTTTTTATCAACCCACTCTCAGGACGGCAACACTCCCTCTACTTTGAGGCTAGCATAAATCCCGGCCGCGGTTGGCTGAGGTGGCAGAGGCGGAATTATGCGTCAGAAGATTGAATGTGATCTCTGTCACGTTAGTCGTGGCAGCCTGCCTCTTTGTGGCAGAAACAGCGGAAAAAGAGACGGCCGGCCGCGCGCTTTATGCGCCCCATCATGGTTGCGCCAGGCCAGCTCCTGGCAGGGATAAAACTGTTATTTTGATAAAATCACAGTAAAAACAGCAGGTTGAAAATTTCCGCATGGCGGGCAAACACCCTCGGGAACGGCAGGGAAAAGCACGGATACGGCGCTTAAACTAAAAGAGTAGTGATTTTTATTATCGCTATCCTACAACAAGCTGATTCACATTTTTATTTTCTTATTCAGGTCATTTTTATTTTATGCGGGTAAAATAGTAAAGAAGATGATATTTATTTTTATCTTTAATCGTATTGGTGTGTTTTTTATCACGGTCGTCCAGGTTTTTTTAAACTAATTAATAAAACGAGGCATAAAAAATAACGATTGAGTTAGCATCGGTTTTTCTGTGCCTTAAAGCGCTCAGCATTCATTGGTCCGAATTGAAAATAAGCCGGTGGAAGCGTGAGCTGAAAACGGGTTAACTGTCCGCGCTTATGACAGGTCGGGATCCCCATCAGGGCCGATTGGGGGGATTTTTCGCCAGAGGCTGAATTTGCGCGCGCTGCCGGTTGGCTTCAGGCTTCACTCCGCGCAGCTTTTCGCTATCCATAAGCCGCCTTTTTCTGTTGCCGGACGAGGCCGCCGCGTCGGGCAGCCGGCAAGGGCCAGAAGAAACTAAAAGCCTGTCTCAGCATCAGGGCCACCCGCTAAACCTTGTCGGCCATGACTTTCGCCATGCTCACGACATCGCTCCAGATAAAAATGGCCCGGCAGAATGTAAAAAGCGGATAATGATTGTTCAGCCTTTTTTATCTCAGATTTACTATTTTTTTAATAGCCTGTATTGGACGTTAAAGATACAAGCTTGCCGCATTCTTTTATAACAACCTGTTGCCGGGCGGTACTATTCAGGCGTGGCTTCGGGCACCGCGCATCGCGCTTTTAAGACTATTTCCCGGATGTAGTTCGGGCAGCGATTTGTTAGTCTGCGTTATTGATAAATGATAAACCGAGCACGATAGAAGAGATTATGTCGATTAAGCGTAATGCGGTTGCGAATTATGTCGGTCAGATTTATATCACGCTTGCCGGGATACTGGTCGTACCCTTATATATTCATCAACTGGGCATGGAGATTTACGGCCTTATCGGCTTTTTCTCGATCCTGTTGACCTGGCTACAGCTGCTGGACGTGGGGATTTCCACCACGCTGCTGCGTGAGGCGGCCCGCTATCGCGCCGATCGGGAGCAAAACCCGTGGTTTCCCTCGCTGTTCGCTACGCTGGGTAAGTTCTTTCTGATCTCTTCCGCCGTGCTGGTGGTGATGGGCTGGTTCGCCTCGCCTTATGTCGCCTCGCACTGGCTGCATGCGAAAACTATCCCGCATCAGGATTTGGTGATTGCCGTCGGCATCATGGTGCTGACCGCCGCTATCCGCTGGCGTATCGGGCCTTATCGCAGCGTAATTGTCGGCTATGAACATCAGGTCTGGCTGAACGCGCTGAACCTGGTGGTGATTACGCTGCGCACCTTTGGCGCGGTGTTCGTTATTCGTTTCGCGTCGAACCCGGTCATCTTCTTCTTCTGCTGGCAGCTGTTGATTTCACTGGGCGAGGCCTTCTTCTGCATTCGCAAATCCTACCAGCTGGTGCCTAAAAGCGATCGCAACACCAGGGTGGATAACCTGAAAGGCGTGCTGAAGCCTTTCCTGCGCTTTGCCGTCGGCGCGGCTTTTTCCAGCGCCATCTGGACGTTTATTTCGCAGATTGACCGTCTGGTGCTGTCCAAAACGCTGCCGCTGGCGACCTACGGTTCCTTTACCGTGGTGGCGACGGCGGCAACCGGCATCGTGATGCTCAGCAGCCCGATTATGCAGGCGATTGTGCCGCGCATGACGGGGATGCGTACCAAGAGCGAGAACGGCGAGCAGGAAACGCTGAAGCTGTATCGCTGGACAACCCAGGCGGTAAGCATCTTTATGGCGCCGCTCAGCCTGACCATCGCTTTCTATCCAACCCAGCTGATTTGGGCCTGGACGCAGAACGCGCAGATTGGCGAGCAGATGTCGCTGGTAATGACGCTGTATGCGCTGGGCAGCGGCGTGCAGGCGATTGTCGGCCTGCTTTATAATTTGCAGTATGTGAACGGCAACCTGTCGCTGCATATGAAAGGCTTTACGCTGTTTGCCATTATCCTGATCCCGCTGAATATTTTTGCGGCCATCCACTATGGCGCGCTGGGTACCGGCATCGTGTGGGTTGCGCAAAACATTTTCTACCTGCTGGTCTGGTCATGGATTGTGCACAGGAAGTTTGCGCCGACGATCCATATGCAGTGGCTGACCCGCGACGTGCTGCTGATCTGGGCCGTTTCCGCCTGCGTGACCTTCCTTACGCTGTCGATCCCTTTCGAGTGGAACGATAACCGCTGGCTGAACCTGCTCTACCTGGGGCTGATTGGTTTTGTGAACCTGGTTATCTGCTGCCTGCTGCACAGTAAAGTAGGCGACTACCTTAAAAACGTAACTTTCCGTCGGCTGAACCTGCGAGGTGAAAGATGAGTAACCAGGACGATCTGGCGCAGCCTACGCTGTCCGTGATTATGCCCGTCTATAATGGCCGGGCCGATCTGAGCGAGGCTGTTGATTCGCTGCTGCAACAAACGGTAGTGCCGCAGCAGATTATTATTATCGACGATGGCTCGACCGACGGTACCGATCGGCTGATTGAAGAGTATTGCCAGCGCGATCCGCGCATTCAGCTGGTGCGTAACGCGCACGGCGGCGTCAGCGCCGCCAGGAATAAAGGGCTGGAGCTGGCCACCGGCGGCTTCATCTACTTTATGGATGCCGACGATCTCACCGGCCCGACGCTGTTTGCCGACTTCCTGCGTGAAAAGCGCGCCTGTCCGGAGCTGGAGATGTTCTGCTTCGCCGCCAAAATGTTTATGGACGTGCCGGTGGCAGAGCGCAAGCCTGAGATCACGCACGCCCGTAACCTGAAAGGGGTGTACAGCGGCGGCACGGCCTTTATTCAGCAGTTGAACAGCAGCGGCTCCGCGCATCGCGTGCTCTGGTCCAGCATTATCTCTCGCGAGCTGATTGTCCGGACCAAAAGCCGCTTTCTGCCGATCCAGAATCACGAAGACGCGCCTTTTATGTTTACCCTCTATTTGCAGGCAAAACAGGTTTTCGTGACGCCAGAAGCCTACTACTTTAAGCGCTATACCACGACGTCGCTTTCCGTCCGTACGCGCGATTTTTCCTGGGTGAAGAACTACTTTATCGCTCGTGAAGGTACCGAAGAGGCTATCCGCGCCGCCAACGTGCCGGTGGAACGTTCGCTGGTGGATGATTACTATTTTCCGGTGATGAGCGGCTGCCTGAAAATGTTGCGCGAGCATGATATGACCGTGCCGAAGGAGTACCAGCCCAGGGTAAACGCGCTGGTACGCCAACTGACGCGAAACAATATCAAACTGATGGTTATCTGGTATCTGAACCCGCTTTACAGCAGCCTGGTCTACTGTAAGAAAAAACTCTCCAGCGCGTTATAACGCTTATTCGTCCTGCTCTTTGGCGGCGGCTATTTTGGCCTGCCGCCAGTTGAGCAGCGGCGTGACCGAAATCCCATGCACGATAACGCTGGCAACGATTAACGTAAAGGCGATATTCGCCATGCGCGTCATCTCTTCGCCCGCCACGCCGTGCGTATAGGCCCAGGCAATATAGTTGATACTGCCAATCCCCCTGATCCCCAGCCAGCCGATAATCATCTTCTGCTGCCACGGCACTTTAATGCCTGTCGTGCCGAGCCATACTGCCGCAGGGCGGATAAATACAAACAGCACCAGCGCCATCAGCAGCCCGTCCGGATCCCAGTGATGCGCCAGCGTCACGCCCAGCACGATAATAATGCCGGCCGCAAACAGGCGTTCCACGGTATCACCGAACGACAGCGCATCGCCGACGACCAGGCCTACCGAGCGCGCCGGATCCGGATCAAGAGATTCATGACGGATATGCGGATTGACCAGCACCTCCGCCGGTGGGCGATGGTCGCTGTCGTCAAACGCATCGGCAGGCTGGCGGCGGATAACGTTGACTTCCGCCCGACGCAGACCCACGCCAGCGGCAAACGCGGCCAGGAAGCCGGAGGCGTCCAGCGCCTGAGCCGCCGCATAGCTCAGCGCAATCAGCGCCAGCGCCAGGAAATCATTCGGGGCGACATCTTTATGCGCGTAGCGCAGGTGCGTGACGTACTGGCCGACAAAGCGGCCAAACACAAAGCCGATGCCCAGCCCGCCGGTGATCCCCCAGAGCACGTCCTTTAACGCCCAGTGGCGGAAAAGATCCAGCGTCATTTCCTGCTGCGTGGTCAGCAGCGTCACCGCCAGCATCAGCAGCGGCAGGGCGGTGCCGTCGTTCATCCCGGCCTCGCTGGAGAGCGACACGCGCAGGTTGTCGTCATCGCGGGCATCGTTAACGGAAATCAGGCTGGCCAGTACGGGATCGGTCGGCGCGACGATGGCGCTAAAGGCGATGGCAAACGGCCAGGAAAGGCCGACCAGATAGTGTGCCGCCAGCGACATACCCAGCACGGTCAGCAGCATGCCGGGGAAAGCCAGCCGCATCCCCAGCCGCCAGCCCTGATGCCGGAACGGCAGCCTGAGTTTCAGCCCGGTGATAAACAGCGAGGCCGCCATTGCGATCTCGGTAAGGTGAGCGGTCAGTTCGGCATGAGCGGCAATATCGATATGCAGCAGATCCAGCACCCAAGGGCCACAAATTACGCCGGCAATCAGGTAGAGAGAAAACGTGGTGATCGGGCCGCGATTGATCCAGCCTGATGCCAGCGACATCAGTAATAAAAGCCCGCCCGTTGCGGCTGTCCAGCCAAGAAAATCCATCGATACGCCTCCATAGTCGTCAGGGGTGATATGGACGCTGACTTAACATGCAAAGCGCCACAGAAAAAAATACAACAAAAACAAGCATATATATTATAAATTTAAGGTTTCCCTTTTCCCGGTGACAGCAAATTGTCTACTTAAATCATATACCTGGCTCACTGAGTATAGACCTAAAAAAAGGGACGCTTGCGCAAATGGGCCGTCAGGCCGAAACCCGTCCGTGGCGAAACGTCTTTAGCGCCAGTTCTGCGCGACGTCCATCTGGAACTGCAATTTACGGAATGAGCGTTACGGCTCAGGGATGGGACTGCTTTTTGTCCGCCTTCATTTGCCGTGCCTGAACTGATAAGCCCACAAAATGACTGAGTGCTGAACCACACCCGAAAAACGATTAGCGTTAGTGGCCAGAGGCTTTACAAGCCCGGGCATAATTTCAGGATGTCATGGCGTCCGATCATGAAAATTCTCACCAGGATTACCGCCTGTCTGTTACTTATTTCAGCGCGGCCAACAGAGGCGGCGTCGCGGATAATAACCCAGGCATTCTGTGCCGTTCGCCAGTGAAGAAAAGCGACAGACATTGTCAGAAAGCGCCTGTGGGTATACTGTTAACGGACTTTCTTTTTATCCCTGCGGCGCCTCTCTGCCGCTGACTATCTGCTAAACCGAGGTTGTTTTGTCGACTCTATCCCCAATTCTTCGTCCACGACGCCTGCGTCAAACGCCTTCCTTCCGCTCGCTGTTTCAGGAAACATCGCTCAGCATTAACGATCTGGCGCTGCCGATCTTTGTTGAAGAGGGTCTGGACGACTATAAAGCGATTCAGGCCATGCCTGGCGTGATGCGTATTCCGGAAAAACGTCTGGCCTATGAGATCGAGCGCATCGCGAAAGCGGGCATCCGTTCGGTAATGACCTTCGGCATCTCTCATCATACCGACGCCGACGGCAGCGATACCTGGCAGGAAAACGGGCTGGTTTCGCGCATGTCCCGTATCTGTAAAGAGACCGTCCCGGAAATGATCGTTATGTCCGATACCTGTTTTTGCGAATACACCTCGCACGGGCACTGCGGCGTGCTGCACGATCATGGCGTGGACAACGACGCCACGCTGATTAACCTGGGCAAGCAGGCGGTTGCCGCCGCGCGCGCGGGTGCCGACTTTATCGCGCCTTCCGCCGCGATGGATGGTCAGGTCGCGGCTATCCGCCACGCGCTGGATGAAGCGGGCTTTACCGATACGGCTATCATGTCCTACTCCACCAAGTTCGCCTCTTCCTTCTATGGCCCGTTCCGTGAAGCGGCAGGCACCTCGCTGAAGGGCGATCGCAAAACCTATCAGATGAACCCGATGAACCGCCGCGAAGCGATCCGCGAGTCGTTAATCGACCAGGCTGAAGGCGCGGACGCGCTGATGGTAAAACCAGCGGGTGCCTATCTGGATATCATCCGTGACGTGCGCGAACGTACCGAGCTGCCGCTGGCGGCCTACCAGGTCAGCGGTGAGTACGCGATGCTGAAGTTCGCCGCGCAGGCGGGGGCGATCAACGAGCGCGAAGTGGTGCTGGAAAGCCTGGGCGCCATCAAGCGTGCGGGCGCCGATCTGATCTTCAGCTACTTTGCGCTGGATCTGGCCGAGAAAAACCTGCTGTAACCGTAGCGCTTCATTTTAGCCACCAGGGTTAATCACCGGGCAGGACGGGTTTTGCCTGTTCTGCCCGGATAACCGCATCTCAGCGCGGCCCGCGATACCTGACCGCTTCCACAAAGGCGGAAAACGCCGAAGAAGTGTTGCGACGGTTGGGATAATAAAGATGAAATCCTTCAAACGTCGGGCACCAGTCCGCCAGAACCTCTACCAGCCGACCCGCCTCAATATGGGGTTTCGCCATAAAATCCGGGATGCAGGCCAGGCCGATACCGTCCAGCGCGCCGTTCAGGATATGAATATTGCTGTTGCACAACAGCGGGCCGTTGGCCTTGATATTCAGTTTTTTCCCGTCTTTTTCAAATTCCCAGGCGTAAATACTGCCGCCGACCGAATGCCGGATATTAATACAGCGATGGGCGGTCAGATCCTGCGGAACGACAGGGTGTGGATTGCGGCGGAAATAGTCCGGCGCGCCGACCACGGACAGACGCCAGTCCGGGCCGAGGCGCACGGCGATCATATCCCGGCTGATCGATTCGCCTAAACGAATACCGGCATCAAAACGCTCGCTGACGATATTGGTAAAGCCGTAATCAATACAGATCTCTACGCTGATATCAGGATAGGTGTTGAAAAACGCGGGCAGTATCGGCCGCAGCAAATTTTCCGCCGCGTCGTCTGAGCAGGTGATGCGAATATTACCGGCAGGCGTATGGCGCAGCTCGCCAATGCTGTCAATTTCGCTGTTAATCTGATCGAAAAGCGGCCCAACCGACTGCAACAGACGCTCGCCGGCTTCGGTAGGCGCAACGTTGCGCGTGGTGCGCGCCAGCAGCCGCACGCCCAGCCGTTCTTCCAGATTACGAATGGTATGGCTCAGCGCCGAAGGGCTGACGCCAAGACCGGCGGCGGCTTTGGTAAAGCTTTGCGCCCGGGCAACGGCCAGAAAGGCCACGATATCGTTCATAGTATCCACGCAGAATTGCTGATTAAATTTCACAAGCGCGTAAAAATTACCCCATCCGATCGCATTACTCTATCTCTTTTACCGCTTCGCCTGCCTGCGGCGCACAAAACTCCAAAGCCCTGCAGTGCCGCTCTTTATGCGTGCTCACGGGTCTTTGAGGCTTTGCGTTCGTTGATTGATGCAAAAAATTCACAATTACATGCGATTACGCCCGTCTAATCATTAACCCGGCCAGCGTGCAAAATAGCGCAAGTGTTAATAATATCGGAATCGTTCATGAATAGTGCTGTAGCGGAACAATCTCGTCATCACCCTGCCTGGGGCGCCGTCTTTTCGATGGCGCTTGGCGTAGTGGTGCTGATCGCCTCAGAATTTATGCCGGTCAGCCTGCTGACGCCCATCGCGCAGGGGTTAGGGATCAGTCAGGGCCATGCCGGACAGGCAATTTCCGTCAGCGGTTTTTTTGCCGTGCTCACCAGCCTGCTTAACACGCCGCTGACCGGGCGTTTCGATCGTAAAAAAGTGCTGATCGCCTTTACGCTGCTGCTGACGCTTTCCGGGCTGACGGTAACCTTTTCGACCAATGGCCTGATGTTTATGGTCGGCAGGGCGCTGTTGGGGATCGCCATTGGCGGCTTCTGGTCGATGTCGACGGCGACGGTGATGCGCCTTGTGCCTGCTCACGCGGTAGCGAAGGGCCTGGCGCTGATCAACGGCGGTAACGCGCTGGCCGCTACCGTCGCCGCGCCGTTGGGCAGTTTTCTTGGGCAGTATATTGGCTGGCGCGGGGCGTTCTTTATGGTGGTGCCGCTGGCCGTTATCGCCTTTATCTGGCAATGGCGCAGCATTCCATCATTGCCCGGCAACGGCCGCAACAAAGCCGCCAACCCGCTGCGCCTGCTTGTTCGGCCGCCCGTGGCGCTGGGCATGGCGGGCATTATGTTTCTGTTTATGGGGCAGTTTGGCATTTTTACCTATTTGCGCCCGTTTATGGAAACCGTTACCGGCGCCAACGTCAACCAGCTCTCTTTGCTGCTGCTGTTGCTGGGCGGGGCGGGACTCATCGGCACCTGGCTTATCGGTACGCTGCTTGAGCGCCGCCTCTACGCTTATCTGATCGCCATTCCGCTCGGCATGGCGCTGCTGGCCGCCTTGCTGATCGCGCTGGGGCATTCTCTGCTGCTGACCGGCGTGCTGCTGGCGCTTTGGGGGCTGGTAGCGACGCCTGCGCCGGTGGCGTGGGGGCTGTGGCTAAGCCGCGCGCTGCCCGACGATGCCGAAGCGGGCGGCGGCCTGATGGTGGCGGTGATCCAGATGGCGATCACGCTTGGCGCGGGGCTGGGCGGCCTGCTGTTTGACGCGGCCGGCTGGTGGAGTCCGTTCGCCTTCGGCCTGGCGCTGCTGGTGCTGTCGGCGCTGTTTGCCGGGCTGGCCCGTCGCTGGTTTTACTTCGCCGTCGGCAAATCGCTGTAGCGCGTGGTCCAGGCGGGAGAGAGCATCTCCCGCTTCATCGACCAGCTTTTCTCAATGCCCTGTCCGGCAAACCAGACTTTCCCTTTGCCGGAGCGGTTCAGCGTATCAATGGCGGTCATTAACGCCGCGCTGTTGGCCTTCGGCTGCGTTTCGGCAAACAGATCCAGCTGCGCCACGCCTTCGCTGTAAAAATCGCTCAGCATCACGCCCGCTTTGATATAGCGTTCGCCTTCGCGCCAGATACGGTCCAGCGCCTCGGTCGCCACCCGAATAATATCGCGCGTATCGTTCGAGGGCAGCAGCAGCCTGCCGGAGGCCTGGTTGTTATAGCCGGTGCCGTTGTCGTCGTGCGGGCTGGTGCGGATAAAAACGCTGATAAAGCGGCAATACTGTTTCTCGCCGCGCAGCTTTTCCGCCGCGCGTTCGGCCCAGGCGCAGATCGCCTGATGCATATCCTGATAGTCGGTGACGCGGTGCCCGAAAGAGCGGCTACAGACGATCTGCTGTTTAGCGGGTGCCATTTCCTCTAACGCCAGGCAGGATTCGCCGCGCAGCTCGCGCACCGTTCTCTCCATCACCACGCTGAAGTGCTTGCGGAGGGTGGGGACGGGACTGTCGGCCAGATCCAGCGCGTTTTTAATGCCCATCAGCTGCAAACGCTTGCCGACGCGACGGCCAATGCCCCAGACTTCTTCAACCGGCACCAGCGGCAGCAGCCTGCGCTGGCGCGCCGGATCGGAGAGATCGACCACGCCGCCGGTTTTGCTCCACTTCTTCGCCGCATAGTTAGCAAGCTTGGCCAGCGTTTTGGTTGGCGCGATGCCGACGCCGACCGTCAGGCCGGTAGCTTTCAGCACCTGCTGCCGGATGTCGCGGCCAAAATCCTCCAGCGAGAGACAGTTGCTGACGCCGGTCAGATCCAGAAAAGCCTCGTCAATAGAATAAATTTCGCTCGCAGGCGCCAGCTCGCCAAGCAGGGTCATCACCCGATGGCTGAGATCGGCATACAGCGCATAGTTTGAGCTGAAAACCTGCACCTGCTGACGCTGGAGATCCTGTTTAATTTTAAAATAAGGTTCGCCCATTTTAATGCCCAGCGCTTTTGCCTCGGCCGATCGGGAAATAATACAGCCGTCGTTGTTGGAAACGACCACCACCGGCCTGCCGCGCAAATCGGGACGGAACACCGTTTCGCAGGAGGTATAAAAGCTGTTGACGTCAACCAGCGCGAACATTTTTGGTGGATTTCAGAATAAAAGTGACCACGCCAAAAATTTCCAGCTCTTCCGCATCGTGAAACGTAATCGGAGAATAGTGACGATTGCGCGGCATCAGCTGTAAAAAAGGGCGGAGGCGTAGCTCTTTAACGGTAAATTCACCGGCCACGGCCGCTACCACGATATCGCCATGCTCTGCGGTCAGCGAACGATCCACCACCAGCAGATCGTCATGGCCGATCCCGGCCTCAATCATCGAGTCGCCGCTTACTTTGATAAAATAGGTGGCGCTGGGATGACGCAGCACCAGCTTATTCAAATCCAGACGGTCCTCAATATAATCCTGGGCCGGACTGGGAAAGCCGCAGGGTACGCGCTCAATAAACAGCGGTAAAAAAAGATCTTCCATAATTTCAGCAGGGGAAATCGGCTGCATAATGCTTATTCCGGTTTAACTGTGTTTATATACAGTATCGCTGAATGCGGGCGGCAGGCAAGGCATTGATCGGAACTTTCCGGCAACAGATTGTAATAACAGGAATTTATTCGCTTTTTCTTAAAGGTGCGTCCCCGGTTAATAAAGCAGCTTATACTGCAGCGGGAATAATAGTTGCGCCGGAGCAGAAGGATAAGAGCCGCTTATTTCTTTTTTGCGCTAAGTAAAATCCAGCGTGGATGCAGGGCCACCAGCCTCGTTTTATGCATCTTAATAATGGCTTTCTGCGCAGGAAAATGTCATAAAATATCAACTTTTCCACTGACGCCTTATCATTTTTTTCTTTGGGATAATCACGCACGCTTATGTTTTCTTTCGACTGGCACCGCTTTTTCTTGAACGATCTTTCCATTACTTTTTTAGGCGAGGTCGCGGTTCGGGTACTCTTCGCCTACATCGTTGTTTTTCTCTTTCTGAAAGTTTCCGGCAGGCGCGGCATTCGCCAGCTGTCGCTGTTTGAGCTGGTGATTATCCTGACGTTGGGATCGGCCTCAGGAGACGTCACTTTTTATGATGATGTGCCTGTGCTGCCGGTCGCGATGGTCTTCCTGGTGCTGCTGGTACTTTATCGCTTCACGACTTTTCTGACCGCACGCAGCTCACGGGTCGCCCGATGGGTGGAGGGCGAAGTGATCACACTGATTCAGGACGGTCTGTATGTGCTGGACAGCCTGGACGGGCTGAACATTTCTGAGGACGAATTCTTTATGGAGCTGCGGCAGGAGGGCGTGGAGCATCTGGGTCAGATCCGGCTGGCGCTGATCGAGCTGGACGGCGATATCAGCGCCTATTACTACGATCGCGAAGAAGTGCGGCCGGGCCTTTCCGTGCTGCCGCCTCAACATCGGCAGGATTATACCTGCGTGCCCGCAGATGGCCTCTACGCCTGCAACCATTGCGGAGAAACGCAGCGGCTACAGGCGCAGCAGCAGCTGAGTTGCCCCCGCTGCCAGCGCAATCTCTGGTCGCTGGCGCTGACCACCCAACGAGCGCGCTAGCGAGGCTGGCGTAGCCAGCATAACGGCAGGCTGCCCAACGAGTGCTGACAGGGTTATTGGTATAGCCTTGCCAATGGCGCCCGCGGGCCGCCTGACAAGCGCGTCAGCGATGTTGCTGGGCTTAGCCTTGCCGTTGGCGCCTGTGGATTGCCTGACAAGCGCGCCAGCGATGTTGCTGGGCTTAGCCTTGCCAATGGCGCCCGTGCGCGTTGATACGCCTGTCAGCCGTGTGTATCGCGCTGGTTACTTTGCAGGAAGTGCCAGGCCGCGCCTAACATCCCGGAATCGTTGCCGAAGGTGGCCGTATCCACCGGGATGGTTTTGCCGAACCAGGCCAGATGAAACTTCACCTCCTCCAGAAAATCCTCGCGCTCGGTGATGCCGCCGCCCAGAAAAATGCATTCGGGATCGAATACGTTCGCCAGGTTATAAATGCCGGCGCACAGATCCTGATAAAAGGTGGTGACCAGCCTGGTGGCGACCGGCTCTTTATTATCCCAGCCGGAAAAAACGTCTTTGCCGCTGACCTCGTCCACATCACGCCCGCTGTGCAGCGCATAGCTTTTGCGCAGCGCGGTCATCGTACAGTTGTCGCCCATCGTATAGTGGCTGACGCTGCCGCCAGCGGGACGCGCCACCAGCAGGCAGCCGAACTCGCCGGCGCGATCCTGCTTGCCTCGTACCAGCGCATCGTTGCAGAAGGCCGCGCCGCCCAGCCCGGTGCCGATGGTGATCATCAAAAAATCGGACATATTGCGTGCTTTACCCAGCCAGCGTTCGGCCAGCAGGGCGCAGTGCGCGTCGTTTTCCACGGTGGCGGGCAGGGAGGTTTTTTCCGTCAGCCATTTACTCAGGTGGAAATCATCAAATGCCCTGACCGTGCCGCCCATCGACACAAACCCGTTGTGCGGATCGACATAGCCCGGCACGCTAACGGCAATGCCTTCGCAGCCGGGGTTTTTTTCCAGCCAGTCCAGGATAGCGCCCAGAATAGCCTCGCGCGATCCTTCGTTATCCGCTTTATCACTGGCCAGAATGTCGCCTTTATCCGTTACAACGCCCATTTTTAACGAGGTACCGCCAATATCAAATACGGCAAGTTTCATATCCTTCTCCTTTTGTTTTTTTATCAGTATAGCTGCGGACCAATTGCGCCGTTGCGTTGTGCGGACAGCGATAACAAAAGTGCGGCGGCCTGTTTTTTATTACGGGCGAGGCTACGGATTAAGGCGGAATATAAAGGCAGGTGAACAAGATATAAAAGGGCCAACGATAAACGCGAAAACGAACCCGTCAGCCGGGTTCGTTAGCCGCAAAAAGATTATTTACGGTCGAGATCTTTCCGTTCTTCCAGCGTTTGCTGATACTCATCCAGAAAAACTTTTTCCGCAGGATCCAGTCTGTCCATGCCGCTGGTGAAACGGTGCCAGTACGGATAGCGCGGCGCAGAACGCGTCGCCTGCTCAATACGTTTGATCTGCGCTTCGCTCAGCGTCAGCTCCGCTGCGGCCAGGTTGTCCTGTAAATGCTGTTCGGTGCGGTTGCCAACAATCAGCGACGTGATGCCCGGACGCGTCAGCAGCCAGGCCAGGCAGACCCGCGCGGTCGATACATTATGCTCTTTGCCCACTTCGGTCAGCACGTCGATAACCCGGTAAGCGTGCTCCATATCGTGCACGTAGGGTTCCGGCCAGCCGTTGCCCTGACGGGAGGTCGCTGGCGTTTTCACGTTGCGCTGTACGGTGCCGGTCAGCAGACCTTCGCCCATCGGCCCCCAAATTAGCGTGCCGATATTCTGATCCAGCGCCATCGGCAGCAGCTCGAACTCCGCCTCGCGCGACTCCGGCGTGTAGTAAATCTGCTGGCTTACCGGCTTCAGCAGATGATTCACCTCGGCGCAGCCCAGCGTTTTCATCATCTGCCAGCCGGTATAGTTCGAGGTGCCGAAATAGCGGATTTTGCCGCTTTTCACCAGATCTTCCAGCGCGCGCAGCGTCTCTTCCACCGGCGTCACGCCGTCCCAGTTATGGATCTGATAGAGATCGATATGATCCGTTTTCAGACGCTTTAAGCTGTTCTCGCAGGACTTAATCAGATGAAAGCGTGTGGCGCCGCTGTCGTTAGGATCGTCGCTCATCGGGCTGCGGGCTTTCGTGGCCAGGATAACGCGCTGACGATTGCCACCCAGCGCCTCGCCCAGCGTTTCTTCCGCCCCGCCTTTGGAATAAAGGTCGGCCGTGTCCACGGTATTGACGCCTCGTTCCAGCGCTATCTCAATAAAACGGCGGGCCTGGCGAACATCGACGTTGCCGGTTTTTTCAAAGCCGGCCTGGCCGTTAAAGGTTAACGTCCCGAGCGTCAGCTCAGAAACCATCAGGCCGGAATGGCCCAGTTTTCTGTACTTCATTGCTTTCTCCTCACTATGAAAACCCGAGGGCAAGCATAGACCACAAAAAACCAGACCAGGCCGCGCGGAAACTATTTCGTACAAATGCAGATTATTCAGGTGTTTTATTCCGGCCAACACGAAATAAGAAATCCCATACGGCAGCAATCATCGCTGCGTAATTCGCATGGCAATCTTAATGATAATTATTTCGCTAAGACGGCGGGTTAAAACAGCTATTTAGCCTGGCAGGACGCAATTCTGTTTTTTCCTGGCCGTAATTAACACCCAGGACTAATCTTATTCGTTTTACTTTCCGCTCAGATACCTTGCAGGGGAAAAAAGTAAACTATGCTTTAAACGAGGTTTTTAAACCTGAATAGTGACGTTGAATATCCTCAAGCAGAAATACCCCATGTAATCTATTTCTGCCGCCATAACTCAGGTATGAAAACCAGCAATAAAGAGCGGAGAGATCTGCCGCAGAGCAGATTGCCGGAAGCCTTTTCTGACTGGAGTGAGCTATGTTCAGACACGTAAAAAAATTGCAGTATACCGTTCGCGTTGCCGAGCCAAATCCCGGACTGGCTAACCTGCTGCTGGAACAGTTCGGCGGGCCACAGGGCGAGCTGGCCGCGGCCTGCCGCTACTTTACCCAGGGCCTGTCGGACGAAGACGAAGGCCGTCGCGATATGCTGATGGATATTGCCACCGAAGAGCTGAGCCACCTGGAAATTATCGGTTCGCTGGTCGGGATGCTGAACAAAGGCGCCAAAGGCAAGCTGGCCGAAGGCACGGAAGAAGAGGGCGAGCTGTACCGCTCCATCACCGGCAACGGTAATGACAGCCACCTGACGTCGATTCTTTACGGCGGCGGCCCGGCGCTGACCAACTCCGGCGGCGTGCCGTGGACGGCAGCCTATATCGATACCATCGGCGAACCTACAGCCGATCTGCGCTCTAATATCGCCGCCGAAGCGCGCGCTAAAATCCTCTATGAGCGCCTGATTAACGTAACGGACGATCCGGGCGTTAAGGATGCGTTAGGCTTTCTGATGACCCGCGAAGTTGCGCATCAGATCTCTTTTGAAAAGGCGCTTTATTCCATTCGTAATAACTTCCCGGTCGGCAAGCTGCCGCCTATCGAGCAGTACTCAAACGTTTATTACAATATGTCAGAAGGCGGCGAGGTGCGTGGAAGCTGGAACTCGGACGAAAACTTCACTTACGTAGCCGATCCGGCACCGGCGGTAGATGGCGGCGACGGTTATGCCAGCATCACGCTGCCGTCCGATCAGAAAACCGAGCTGGATAATCTGGCGTTGCGTACCGCTTCCGATACCACGGTGAACCCGGTCACCGGCACCGATCTTGGCGCATCAGGGCCAATCGAAAACGAAACCGTAGGCAAATCTGCAGTAAACGTACCGAAAAAATAAGGTGTCATCGCGGGGAGACAGCCGTTCTCCCCCGTTTTTACTCGCGCTTGTACAAGTTTGCCCTGAAGCCTGTCATTTCCTGTTTTTGTTATAACCGGCTAAATATTTTGAGAAAAGGTTGTTAGTTATTAACTAAAATGTGACCAAATAACGCCTTTTATGTCTCAAAAAAGCATTTTTTGCAAAAAAAATCCGCCCCAGACTTTTAAGATACTGTACATTAATTGAAAAGCTGTACAGGGTAGAAACGTTACCCCCTTCGGGCATTCTTTCACCTGCTTAAGAGGATCCATTATGCGTCAGGATAATTTCAACACACAAACCGCGGACATGAGCCTCTACTTCGGCGCCCATGACGCTGCTGTACCTTCTCATCAGGAAACGCTGGGTGAGGTAGTGATGGAGATTTTAAAATCCGGCATGACGGTTAATCGCCAGTCAATCTGTGCAAAGCTGCTGAGCCGCCTGGCCGATGTCAGTGAGCCCGACCTCGAAAAACATCATCACGAACTGATTGCTATGCTGTTCGGTCGCGAAAGCTAAACGCCCGCGTAGCCCACCGCTCGTTCGACCTGCTTTTTCTTTCCGCGTGGGTTCAGGCGTTCCGTCCTGCCACGCGGAAAGCGATCCACGCGGCAGACAAGCCAGAGAAGTTTCCATGGACCATCGCCATTCTGAAAAATTACGGGATCTGATGCTGGGAGAAGCCACGCTGGCGCTTCTTGAGCAGCAGCGCCCGCTTAATCTTGCCTCGCTTATTAATGAACTGCGCGCGCTGGCGGCCCGACAAACGGATGAAGAGCACCGCAAAGCCTGCCTTGCCGCTATCAGAGAGCTTCGCCATGCTCAGGTCAGCGCCGGTGAAGCCCTGAATCGCCGTTCCGCCAGCGACGACAACGTTATTCACTAATCTTCCCGAAGCCGACCTCCGTACGGCGTAATGCCTTCTTCGCCTTCCAGCCTGAAAACGACTTACCTTTTCAGGCTGGCGAACAGCCTGCCCCGGGCAATGTAAATAAATCGAAAAAAGCAAAATAAGCGGCGACAATGGCTGAAGGTTTTTTTCGTGCCGCCGATACCTGTGCAGATTGGAGGAAAAGGCAGGAGGGGCAGGAGGGGGGAAATGATAATAAGAATTCAGATACACGAGTTGCGCACCGGCATGTACGTGCACAAGCTGGAAGTTTTCTGGCTGAAGCATCCCCTCGTGCGTAACCATATGCTGCTTACCACGCAGCAGCAGATTGACGTCATCGTGGAAAGCGGCATAAAAGAAGTCTGGATCGATCTGGAGAAAGGGCGCGGCCCGGACAGCCAGGATCCGCTTCACGAACAGCTTGCCCTGCCCAGGGTATCGGGTATCCATGAAGAGATCGCGCAGGCACAGGCGATCTGCTTGCATGCCAAAGGCGAAGTGATGAGCATGTTTAACGATGCGCGCCTCGGTAAAACGATTGATACCCGCAGCACGCTGCCGCTGGTGGACGAAATCGGCGGTTCCCTCAGCCGTCATCCGGCCGCGCTGCTGAGCGTAGTGCGGCTGAAAACGCACGATGATTATACCTACCTGCACTCCGTGGCGGTCTGCGCGCTGATGGTATCGCTCGCCCGCCAGCTTAACCTCAATGATGAACAGACGCGCCTGGCAGGCACGGCCGGCCTGCTGCACGATGTCGGCAAGGCGGGCGTATCGCTGGAGATCCTCAACAAGCCCGGCAAGCTCACGGACGATGAGTTCGACGTGATGAAACAGCATCCGGTCATGGGCGAGGATCTGCTGCGCCGCAGCGGTGAAAACGAAGCGGTGCTGGACGTGGCGCTGCATCATCATGAAAAAATCAACGGCAGCGGCTACCCGCACGGCCTGAAAGGCAAAGATATCTCCCAGCTGGCGCGCATGGCGGCGATTTGCGACGTCTATGACGCCGTCACCTCCAATCGTCCTTATAAAGCGGGCTGGAATCCGGCCAGCGCGATGCACCAGATGGCCAGCTGGGAAGGGCACTTCGATCGCAAAATCTTTTACGCCTTTGTGAAAGCCGTCGGCATCTATCCGGTCGGCTCAATCGTGCGTCTGGCTTCCGGTCGCGTGGCCGTGGTGATTGAACCGGGCGAAAGCTCGCTGCTGCTGCCCAGGGTTTGCGTGTTCTATTCGCTTTCCGCCAATCATATGCTGCGGCCGGAAGTAATCGATCTGGCCGATCGCTACTGTTGGGACAGTATTGCCGGGCCGGAAGAGGCGGAGACCTGGAGCCATTACAACCTGAATACGCTGTGGATGTCGCCCGTCGCCTGACGGGCAGGAACAACAGCGCGCTAACATTTCAACACCAACTTTCCTGTTTCTACCAAAAATTTCACAATTTCGTATTACTCCTGGGGTTTTTGTCGCGATTATTTGCCATGTTAGAGGCGTAACAAGCGGCCCCGGAGCCAGCACGTCTGGCAGAGCCGCTATCAGTGACTATACTGATAGCTGATGTTGTTACGTATGTGGCAACGAGATGAGACAGACTGCACGAGGCGTGCAGAGATTATGCAGAAGGAATCAGCGCCGAATACCCTCTCTAACGCATCCTCTTTCTCGCTCCGCCACATCCGCTGACAAAAATTTTTTCCTCGTGCGTTGTGGGCAAAGCAGACCTGACGTCTGTTTCCGCCAACGTCAGTCCAGACATTGGGCCGACGTAGCGCCGTGGCACACATAATCAGGAGGAATATTTGTGAATACGCTGGAATCCGTACCCCCTTTAGTGCCTGAAGGACGTTACGCTTTTTTCTTTGATGTGGACGGCACGCTGGCCGCTATCCAGTCACGCCCGGAAGAGGTTTTTATCCCTGCTGCGGCCAAAGCCGCGCTTTCTCGCCTGGCCGAATTGAGCGACGGCGCGCTGGCGCTGGTTTCCGGCCGTCCGACGCGCGAGCTGGATGCGCTGGTGGCGCCTTTGCGCTTTCCGCTGGCCGGCGTGCACGGCGCGGAGCGTCGCGATGCAGCCGGGCATACCGAGCGGCTTTCCCTGCCGGACGACGTCTCTGCCTCATTGACGTCGCTGCTGAGCGAAGCCGTGGCGAAGATGCCGGATACGCAGCTGGAAACGAAGGGCATGGCATTTGCGCTGCACTACCGCCGCGCACCGCACTATCAGCAGGCTATCCTGACGCTGGCGGAAACGATGACCCAACGCTTTCCCGAGCTGGCGCTACAGCCAGGCAAATGCGTGGTGGAGCTAAAGCCGAAAGGCGTCAGTAAAGGTGCCGCCATTGCCGATTTTATGCAGCAGGCCCCTTTTGCCGGCAGAACGCCGGTATTTTTAGGTGATGATTTGACCGATGAGGCAGGTTTTGAAGCGGTCAATGCCCTGGACGGCATCGCAATCAAGGTAGGTGAAGGTGAGACAAAAGCGGGCTATCGCCTGGCTGACGTCGAGGCCGTTTATCACTGGCTTGAGCAAACATTATTAAAACTAGATCAAGACGATAAGTCATTAAGGAGTCAAGGTTATGAGTCGCTTAGTAGTCGTATCTAACCGCATCGCCGTACCGGATGGGTCAAAAACCAGCGCGGGCGGACTGACCGTTGGCATTATGGATGCGCTGAAAACCACCGGCGGCCTGTGGTTTGGTTGGAATGGGGAAATCAACGAGATCGGCGAAGAAGACAAGGAGATGGATCTGTTTGAAAAAGATAACGTCACCTACGCTTCTTTTGGCCTTAATCAAAACGATTACGACCTTTATTACCTGCAATTTTCCAATGCGGTCGTCTGGCCAGCCTTCCACTACCGCCTTGACCTGGTAAACTTCCAGCGCGAGGCCTGGGATGGCTACTGTCACGTCAACACCATGCTGGCGAAACGCCTGCTGCCGCTGATTGAGCCGGACGACGTGCTGTGGATCCACGATTATCATCTGCTGCCGTTCGCCGCCGCATTGCGCAAGCTGGGCGTGAAAAACCGCATCGGCTTCTTCCTGCATATTCCTTTCCCGACGCCGGAAATCTTCAACGCGCTGCCGCCGCACAATGAGCTGCTGGAGATGATGTGCGATTACGATCTGCTGGGCTTCCAGACAGAGAGCGACCGTATGGCGTTCCTGGAGTCACTGGCGCTGCTGACCAACGTGCAGACCAACGGCAAAACGCACGTGGCGTTCGGCAATCAGTTCTCTACCGAGGTGTATCCAATAGGCATTGAGCCGGACAGCATTAAAGAGATGGCTGAAGGGCCGCTGCCGCCGAAGATGGCCGCGATGAAACGCGACCTCGGCGACGCCAAAAACATTATTGCCTGTGAGCGCCTGGACTACTCGAAAGGGCTGCCGGAGCGTTTCCTTGCCTATGAAGCGCTGCTGGAAAACTTCCCCGAGCATCGTGGGAAAATCCGCTATTCGCAAATTGCGCCAACCTCGCGCGGCGACGTGCAGGCCTATCAGGATATTCGTCATCAGCTGGAAACGGAAGCAGGCCGCATTAACGGTAAATACGGCACGCTGGGCTGGACGCCGCTTTACTACCTGAACCAGCATTTCGATCGCCGCCTGCTGATGAAAATCTTCCGCCTGACCGATATTGGTCTGGTGACGCCGCTGCGTGACGGGATGAACCTGGTGGCAAAAGAGTATGTGGCCGCGCAGAATCCGGAAGATCCTGGCGTACTGGTGCTGTCACGCTTTGCCGGGGCGGCCAACGAGCTGACCTCCGCGCTTATCGTTAACCCTTACGATCGTGATGAAGTGGCTGCCGCGCTGAACCAGGCGTTAACCATGCCGCTGGACGAGCGTATCTCACGCTACAACGACATGATGGACGTGCTGCGTAAGAACGATATTACGCACTGGCGCAAATCCTATCTGAAAGATCTCCAGGCATTGCCGGTACGTAGCCAGGCACAGGGCGGGGCGGATAAAGCGGCGACGCTCTCCGTCTAGCATAAGTCATGCCAGTTAATTTAGGGGCGACCGTGGGTCGCCCTTTTTTTTTAATTTTTTAAGTCCGTATTGCTCAAAAAAGTGCCTTAAAAGGACCACCGGAAAGAAAAAAAAGGAAAAAAATCACTTTTTACTAAAGAAAACAAGGCGCGTGCCGATACCTACTGCCTGAGGTTAAATTTTTGGCACAAACATTCGCGTTGCTAATGTTACCCCTGGTTACATCCGCTGGCACCCGCTAAACACAGGGCTGACGCGGCTTACACTCCCTAAACACTTCCTGTCGTAAACCTGCAATATCTTACTCTGCACGCATCATTGCCCCTGTCGATAGTTACCTTTAGTGATTACGATTTACACATGCTTAACATACAAAAATCAGCACATTCCTCTGCATATTTGTCTTTTATGCGTTTTTACATCCAGTTGTGCGCGTAAACACATCATTCCTCCATTCAATCGACGTAAAAGGAACCATTTTCATCGGTAAATGATCGCGTAGGGTTAAAATTTAACAAAAAAGTCCAAATTTGCTTAGTTAGTGAACTAATCAACAGCGTTTCTGAAGGATAATTTTGTCAAATTACCCCCAAAAGTGTGATCTGGATCACACTTTATCTAAAATTTTAGCTGGCCTCCGTTGTATCCGGAAATTAGAGCAGATAAAGTTGCGTTGTTTTCGGAATAGTCCTAAACCAGAGCAACTTTCAGTCAGGGAGAACGTCAGGGAAGCGGACGAAAACAAGGGAGCAGTAACCGGCAAAATGAGTTAATGACTACTTTCTGCAGGCCGCTTTCAGGGCCGCCTGGAGCTTCGCGAACGTTTGGCTTTTGCCACTTAATTTTTTGCCACAATAAGATTTACCAGCAGCAACAAAGGTAGCGGCGCAATCCGCCAACGTTTAAGTCGTGTCAGTCAGGACGGATAAAAATGGGTACATCAGAATTACTAAAAAACATTTACGATATCAACTTGTCTTATTTATTACTTGCTCAACGCCTTATTAATCAGGAAAAAGCCTCAGCAATGTTTCGTCTGGGCATTGATGAGCAGATGGCCGATGCGCTCGCTCACTTAACGCTGCCAGAAATGGTGAAGCTGGCCGAGACAAATCAGCTGATATGCCAGTTTCGCTTTACCGATCACGTAACGATTAATCGCTTAACTCAGGAATCTCGCGTGGATGATTTGCAGCAAATCCACACCGGCATTTTGTTATCCAGCCGTTTATTGCGTAATGCATCAGCTAAAAATGACGAACTGCCGAAAAAGAGGGCGAGTTAATGAGTGAAAAAAGTATTGTTCAGGAAGCGCGTGATATTCAGCTGGCGATTGAATTAATTACTTTAGGCGCTCGCCTGCAAATGTTAGAAAGCGAAACGCAGCTAAGCCGCGGCCGCTTAATTAAACTTTATAAAGAACTGCGCGGCAGCCCGCCGCCAAAAGGCATGCTGCCTTTTTCTACCGACTGGTTTATGACCTGGGAACAGAACATTCACTCTTCTATGTTCTGTAACGCCTGGCAGTTTTTACTCAAAAGCGGTTTGAGCACCGGTGTGGACGCGGTGATTAAAGCCTACCGTCTCTACCTGGAGCAATGCCCGCAACAGGACGAAGGCCCGCTGTTGGCGCTCACCCGCGCCTGGACCTTAGTCCGGTTTGTTGAGAGCGGCATGCTGGAGCTTTCCGACTGCAAATGCTGCGGCGGAAGCTTTATTAACCACGCGCACCAGCCGGTCGGCAGCTTTGTTTGCAGCCTGTGCCAGCCGCCTTCTCGTGCGGTAAAAAGACGTAAACTTATCGCAGAACCTGCCGATAACATTTCACAACTGCTGGATGAACAGGTAAAACTTGCCGTTTAATGTTCGCCACGTGGAGTGAATCCAGCAGCGGTTAAATACCGCTGCTTTTTTTTTGCCCACGCGACGGAATAAACCTGACCTAATCCGGTTCATCTTTAACCCACACGTCGCCAGACGTAAGGATTTATTGTGTTAGTTATTTTGGGGTATATCCTGGTTCTCGGGTCGGTGTTGGGCGGCTACGCAATGGTAGGCGGACATCTGGGCGCGCTTTATCAACCTTCCGAGCTGTTAATTATCGGCGGAGCGGGCATTGGCGCATTTTTAGCGGGCAATAACGGCAAGGCAATTAAAGCAACGTTAAAAGCGATGCCGCTGCTGATGAAAGGCTCGAAATACAATAAAGCGGTTTATATGGATCTGATGGCGTTACTTTATCGCCTGATGGCCAAATCGCGCCAGCAGGGGATGCTCTCGCTGGAAGCCGATATTGAAAGTCCGCAGGAAAGTGAAATTTTTGCTAATTACCCGCGCATCCTTGCCGATAAAAGACTGGTGGACTTTATCACCGATTATCTGCGACTGATGGTGAGCGGCAATATGAACGCATTTGAAATCGAAGCCCTGATGGATGAAGAGATTGAAACCTACGAACACGAATGTGACGTACCGGCTACGGCTATCGGTACGGTAGGCGACTCTTTACCCGCGTTTGGTATCGTGGCGGCGGTGATGGGCGTGGTGCACACCCTGGCGTCGGCAGATCGTCCGCCAGCCGAGTTGGGCGAGCTGATCGCTCACGCGATGGTCGGTACCTTCCTGGGTATTTTGCTGGCGTACGGGTTTATTTCCCCGCTGGCCGGACTGCTGCGTCAGAAATGTGCTGAAACCACCAAGATGATGCAGTGTATCAAGGTCACGCTGCTTTCCAGCCTGAATGGCTATGCGCCGCAGATCGCCGTTGAGTTTGGCCGTAAAACGCTGTACTCCACCGAGCGGCCATCCTTCTCTGAGCTGGAAGAGCACGTTCGTAACGCGAAATCGCCGGCGAAAGGTCAGGACGCATGAAGAACGACAATCACCCGATTATCCTGGTTAAGAAGAAAAAGCATTCCGCGCACGCGGGCGGCCACGGCTCCTGGAAGATTGCCTATGCCGACTTTATGACCGCGATGATGGCCTTTTTCATGGTGATGTGGCTGATTGCGATCGCCAAGCCTCAGGAATTAGCGGGGATTGCCGATTACTTTAAGACGCCGCTGCGGGTGGCTATCACCGGCGGCACCAAAACCAGCGAAAGCACCAGCGTTATTCCTGGCGGCGGTATGGATCCCAGCCAGCAGAAAGGCGAAGTGCACAAGGTTATCGATATGGACGCGGAGAAACGCAAGCTGGACGATATCCGCTTAAACCGTCTGCGCGAAAAGCTGGATCAGCTGATTGAAGCCGATCCGCGTCTGAAGGCGCTGCGCCCGCACCTGATTATCAACATGGTGGAAGAGGGCCTGCGTATTCAGATTATCGACAGCCAGAATCGACCGATGTTTAAAACCGGCAGCGCGGACGTCGAGCCTTATATGCGCGATATCCTGCGGGCCATTGCGCCGATCCTGAACGATATTCCGAACAGGATCAGCCTGGCAGGCCATACGGACGATATTCAGTACGCTAACGGCCTGCGCGGCTACAGCAACTGGGAACTGTCGGCCGACCGGGCCAACGCCTCGCGGCGGGAGCTGATTATCGGCGGGCTGGCCAGCGACAAAATGCTGCGCGTGGTGGGCATGGCCGACACCATGAAGCTGAAGAACCGTGGCGGCGACGCCGCCGTCAACCGCCGTATCAGCCTGCTGGTGCTGAACCATGACACCGAAGCGCAGATTGAGAAAGAGAACTCGGAAAGCGACGCGGTACAGATCAGCGACAGCGAGCCGGCAGCATTACAGCAAATCGTGGCACCGTCCGTTCCGGGCGATGCCGCAAAAAAACCAAACCCGGCCGAGCCGCCAGGCGAACAGGCAGCACCAACTTTAACACCAGCATCGCCTGTGCCAGCGGCCCAGACCGATCGCGACTCACAGCAGAGGTGATACCGTGAGCATGGATATCAGCGATTTTTATCAGACGTTTTTCGATGAGGCTGACGAATTGTTAGCCGACATGGAACAACACCTGTTGGGGTTAGACCCGCAGGAACCGGATGCGGAGCAGCTTAACGCTATTTTCCGTGCGGCCCACTCCATTAAAGGCGGCGCGGGCACCTTTGGTTTTACTGTATTACAGGAAACCACGCACATCCTGGAGAACATTCTTGACGGTGCGCGACGCGGCGAAATGCAGCTAAGCACGCCTATCATCAACCTGTTTTTGGAAACCAAAGATATTATGCAGGAACAGCTGGATGCCTATAAAACCGCGACCGAGCCGGACGCTGCAACCTTTGAATATATCTGTCAGGCGCTGCGTCAGCTGGCGCTGGAAGCCAAAGGCGAAAGCGCGCCCGTAGCCGTAGCGGCGCCGGCCGCGTCTGCCGCTGCTCCGGCTCCGGCCGGCCTGCGGATGGCGCTGGTGAACCTGAAACCCACTGAAATCCCGCTGATGCTGGAAGAGCTGGGCAATCTGGGCACCGTCTCCGACGTGATCAAAGGCGAAACCTCGGTAGAGGTCACGCTGGATTCCTCGGTCGGTCAGGACGATATCGTCGCCGTGCTTTGCTTTGTGATTGAAGAATCGCAGATCAAATTCCTGGATGCTTCGTCGGCTCCTGCCGTGACAGAAACCGCGCCGGCTGCCGTGGAAGAAGCGCCTGCGCCAGCTCCTCAGCCCGTTGCGGTAGCGGAAGCGGCGGCTCCGGCCAAACGTGAAGCGGCCAAAAAACCGGCGGCGGCCAAAGCCAGCGAATCCACCAGCATCCGCGTAGCGGTTGAAAAGGTCGATCAGCTGATTAACCTGGTCGGCGAACTGGTGATCACGCAGTCCATGCTGGCCCAGCGTTCCAACGAGCTGGATCCGGTAGCGCATGGCGACCTGCTGAACAGCATGGGCCAGCTGGAGCGTAACGCCCGTGACCTGCAGGAATCGGTGATGTCCATCCGTATGATGCCGATGGAATATGTCTTCAGCCGCTTCCCACGCCTGGTGCGCGATCTGGCCAGCAAGCTGGGTAAAGAAGTTGAACTGACGCTGTTGGGCAGCTCCACCGAGCTGGACAAGAGCCTGATCGAACGCATTATCGACCCGTTAACGCACCTGGTGCGTAACAGTCTGGATCACGGCATCGAATCGCCGGAAAAACGCGTGGCGGCCGGGAAATCGGGCGTCGGCAACCTGACGCTCTCTGCAGAGCACCAGGGCGGCAATATCTGTATCGAAGTGATCGATGACGGCGCCGGTCTGAACCGCGAACGTATCCTGGCGAAAGCGCTTTCTTCCGGCCTGCCGGTGAGCGACGCGATGAGCGATGAAGAAGTAGGCATGTTGATTTTCGCGCCGGGCTTCTCCACCGCCGAGCAGGTTACCGACGTCTCCGGGCGTGGCGTGGGCATGGACGTGGTGAAACGTAACATCCAGGAGATGGGCGGCCACGTAGAAATTGCCTCTAAGCAGGGCAAGGGCACGACCATTCGTATCCTGCTGCCGCTGACGCTGGCGATCCTGGACGGCATGTCCGTTCGCGTCGCTGACGAAGTCTTTATTCTGCCGCTGAACGCGGTAATGGAATCTCTGCAGCCGCTGGCTGACGATCTGCACCCGCTGGCCGGTGGCGAGCGCGTGCTGGAAGTCCGTGGCGAATACCTGCCGCTGGTTGAGCTGTGGAATGTCTTTGATGTGCAGGGCGCGAAAACCGAGGCGACTCAGGGCATCGTGGTGATCCTGCAAAGCGCGGGCAAACGCTATGCGCTGCTGGTGGACCAGCTGATTGGCCAGCACCAGGTGGTGGTCAAAAACCTTGAAAGCAACTATCGCAAAGTACCGGGCATTTCGGCAGCGACCATCCTGGGTGATGGCAGCGTGGCGCTGATTGTCGACGTGTCGGCTCTGCAGTCTCTCAACCGTGAAAAGCGTGTGGCGGGAGCCGCAGCCTGACTTTAACCGATTAAGGGTAGAACTATGACTGGAATGGCAACTGTCACTAAACTCGCTGGCGAAACCGTAGGCCAGGAGTTCCTGGTATTTACGCTGGGTGACGAAGAATACGGCATTGATATTTTGAAAGTGCAGGAGATCCGTGGTTACGATCAGGTAACCCGCATCGCCAACACGCCTGCTTTTATTAAAGGCGTCACTAATTTGCGCGGCGTTATCGTGCCTATTATCGACCTGCGTATTAAATTCGCGCAGCCGGATGTGGTTTATAACGATAATACCGTGGTGATCGTACTGAATCTTGAGCAGCGCGTGGTTGGTATCGTGGTTGACGGCGTGTCCGACGTGCTGTCGCTGACCACCGATCAGATCCGTCCTTCGCCAGAGTTTGCGGTCACCATGTCGACCGAATACCTGACCGGCCTGGGCGCGCTGGGCGAACGCATGCTGATTTTGGTCGACATCGAGAAGCTGTTGAACAGCGAAGAGATGGCGCTGATGGATACGCTGCGCAGCGCGTAATTGCCGCCTTAAATAAAGTATCAGGCACCCTGTTGGTATTATGCTGGCAGGGTGTTTTTTATGGTTTGAATAAAGTCTTGCGGCTGGATAATTAATTTAGTTATTAAAGTATCACTTCAGTAAATCTGTTTCGGGCGCACATAAAGTTCCATTAATTTACGCCGATATATTCGGTGTTGATTCATTTTACTTCTACCAAGGGTACCCTATGTTTAAACGCATTAAGGTCGTCACCAGCCTGCTGTTAGTGCTGCTGGTATTCGGCTCACTCCAATTGTTGGCGGGCGGATTATTTATTAACGCGCTGACCAGCGATAAAACTAACTTTTCTATTGCTCAGAACTCCAGTGAGAACGTCGCCGCTTTTACTGACGCCTGGGTTGCGCTAAATCAGACCCGTATTAGCATTAACCGCGGCATGTTGCGCCTGCAAAGCGAAACGGCCAACAGCATTAACAGCGCCTCGCTGACCGATATCAGCAACCAGAGCAAATCGCTGCTGGCTGATGCTGATAAATCTTATGCGCGCTACCAGGGCATTCCCAATACCAAAGGGATGGATCCGCTGATCACCGAAGCGTTAGAAAAAAATTACGAAACCTATTCCAAAGCGCTGGGCCAGATGGTGACGCTGATGGAAAACAGGCAGCTGGCCGAGATGTTCAAGATGAATATCGAGCAGAAGCAGAACGATATGCAGGATGCCTACCAGGCCTGGCGTAACGCGCAGAACGTGCTGACCACGAAAGGCGTGGCGGATAACGAAAGCGCCTATACCAAAATGCTGTGGGTGATTGGCACGGTCATGGCGCTGGTTGTCGCGCTGATCGCGCTGTGCTGGGTCGGTCTGCGTTCCGTGCTGATCAAGCCGCTGCAGGAAAATATCGCACACATCAGCCATATCGCCGGCGGCGACCTGACCCACACGATTGAAGTGGAAGGCCGTAACGAAATGGCGCAGCTGGCCAACAGCCTGAAAGAGATGCAGCAGGCGCTGGTGCGTACCGTCAGCGACGTGCGCGACGGCTCCGACGCTATCTATACCGGCGCAAGCGAAATCGCGGCGGGCAACAACGATCTTTCTGCCCGTACCGAGCAGCAGGCCGCCTCGCTGGAAGAAACCGCCGCGAGCATGGAGCAGCTGACCGCTACCGTGAAGCAGAACGCCGAAAACGCCCGTCAGGCTTCGCAGCTGGCGCTGAGTGCGTCGGAAACGGCGCAGAAGGGCGGCAAGGTGGTGGACGGCGTGGTGAAAACCATGAGCGACATCGCGGGCAGCTCGAAGAAGATCGCCGATATTACCAGCGTGATCGACGGCATCGCCTTCCAGACCAATATTCTGGCGCTGAACGCCGCGGTAGAGGCAGCGCGTGCCGGCGAACAGGGCCGTGGCTTTGCGGTCGTGGCCGGTGAAGTCCGTAACCTGGCGCAGCGCAGCGCGCAGGCCGCCAAAGAAATCAAAGGTCTGATTGAAGATTCTGTGGCGCGCGTGGACAGCGGTTCCGTTTTGGTGGGCACCGCCGGTGAAACCATGAACGATATCGTCAACGCCGTTACCCGCGTGACCGACATCATGGGTGAAATCGCCTCTGCTTCCGACGAGCAGAGCCGCGGTATCGACCAGGTTGGCACCGCCGTAACCGAGATGGATCGCGTGACGCAGCAGAACGCCTCGCTGGTGGAAGAGTCCGCCACGGCCGCCGCAGCGCTGGAAGATCAGGCCAGCCGTCTGACTCAGGCCGTTGCCGTGTTCCGCGTACGCAAAGAACAGGCCGCTCGTGCCGCTGCACCTGCGCCGCGTACGCTGAAGCCCGCGCTGCGTAAAGCCGCCGTGCCAGGCGCTGAAGAAGGCAACTGGGAAACGTTTTAAGTAAAGAGCACAAGCGCTTAATCCTTAACAGCATGTTAATCAGCCCGCTCCGGCACCGTGCCCGAGCGGGCTTCTTTTTAGCCGTCGCGAGGCGGGTAGAAGGAAGCCGTCGCCACAAGCCACCTTTCTGGCTGCCGATACCGGCAGGAAATCGTGCCTGGCAGAGGTTTTCCAAAACAATTAACCAGCCGTTCTGCATGAACCAGACACATCGGCACAGCCCTGTAGTGCTTTCCGGAAAGCGCCCTACAGCTCAATAAAGATCCCCCCGCGTCTGCCGATAACTAAAACAAATAGCCCCCAACTGAGGTAGTTATGTTCAAGAGTATAAAAGTAGTGACCGGCCTGGTGAGCGTGCTGGTGTTGTTTGCTGTATTGCAGCTGGGGACCGGCGGTTTGTTCTTCAAAGCCGTGCACAGCGACAAACAGAATTTTGAATTAAGTCAGCAGATGCGCATCCTGCAACAGTCCATGGGCAACTCATGGGTGTCGCTGGTGCAGGCACGCAACACGCTGAACCGCGCCGGTATTCGTTACCTGCAGGATGTCAGCAAATCGGGCGCGGGCACCTCTGCCACCGATCTGATGACGCAGGCAAAGGCCGACCTGGCCGCTGCCGATAAATCCCTGGCGGTGTTCAACGCCACGCTGACCGAAGACGGGAAAAAAGCGGAGGACGTGCAGACGCTGCTGGCTAACTACAAGCAGTTCCACACCGCGCTTTCCGAGCTGATTGTGATGATGGAAACCGGCCGTTTTGACGACTTCGTCGCGCAGCCGACCCAAAGCTATCAGGAACAGTTCCAGCAGGCTTATAACCACTGGCTGGAAGTGGTTAATCAGCTGACGGCGCAGGGTATTAAAACCAATGAAGACGCTTACCACCAGACTATCTGGCTGCTGCTGGGCGTGCTGCTGGTTTCCGCTGCGGTCATCGCGCTGGCGTGGAGCGGCATCCGTAAACTGCTGCTGCTGCCGCTGAACAGCAATATCGAGCACATTCGTCACATCGCCAGCGGCGACCTGACGCAGACCATTGAAGTGGAAGGCCGTAGCGAAATGACTCTGCTGGCGGAAAGCCTGCGCGATATGCAGCAGTCGCTGGTGCGTACCGTCAGCGACGTGCGCGACGGCTCCGACGCTATCTATACCGGCGCAAGCGAAATTTCTGCGGGCAACAACGATCTCTCTTCGCGTACCGAGCAGCAGGCCGCCTCGCTGGAAGAAACCGCCGCGAGCATGGAGCAGCTGACCGCTACCGTGAAGCAGAACGCCGAGAACGCCCGTCAGGCTTCGCAGCTGGCGCTGAGCGCGTCGGAAACGGCGCAGAAGGGCGGCAAGGTGGTGGACGGCGTGGTGAAAACCATGAGTGACATCGCGGGCAGCTCGAAGAAAATCGCCGATATTACCAGCGTGATCGACGGCATCGCTTTCCAGACCAATATCCTGGCGCTGAACGCCGCGGTAGAGGCAGCGCGTGCCGGTGAGCAGGGCCGTGGCTTTGCGGTCGTGGCCGGTGAAGTCCGTAACCTGGCGCAGCGCAGCGCGCAGGCCGCCAAAGAAATCAAAGGTCTGATTGAAGATTCCGTGGCGCGTGTCGATACCGGATCGCAGCTGGTGGAAAGCGCGGGTGAAACGATGGCGGATATTGTGAACGCCGTTACCCGCGTAACCGACATCATGGGCGAAATCGCTTCCGCATCGGGCGAGCAGAGTCGCGGTATCGATCAGGTCGGCATCGCCGTAACCGAGATGGATCGCGTGACGCAGCAGAACGCCTCGCTGGTTGAGGAATCTGCCGCCGCCGCCGCCGCGCTGGAAGTGCAGGCCAGCCGTCTGACCCAGGCCGTCGCCGTGTTCCGCATTCGTAAGGACAGCGTCGTGCAGGCTACCAGCAAGCCGATGGCCGTTGCCGCCGCGCCGAAGAAAGCGCAGGCCGCCCCGGTTTCCAACGATAACTGGGAAACGTTCTAATCCCTGAACCCCGCGCCGCCGTCTGTGGAGGGCGGCGCGAGGCTGGTTATTAAGACGGCAGGCAGTAAAAAATAAGGCTTTAACGCAATTTGGCCTCAGGAAGATCGAATTGCTGCCGATAAACAGTTAAGCAATCTGAATTTGTAGTTAGCCAGTGTCATAGCCACCGGACGATGCAAAGCAGAGCAACAGAACGCCGCGCTGGTAGTGGAAGCGGCAGCAGCCCAGGCACGCTCGGGTTGGTTCAGGAGAAGGCAAACCGCCTCGGATACTGACCCACAGGGAACACACTGTTTTAACCCCTTAATCTGTACTTTGCAGGGTGGATCTGGATGAAAAAATCGACGTTGGTAGCACCGCCGGAGAACGCAACGCTGTTGTCACAGATGGTACAGCGCCTGCCGTTATCCGATGCGCACTTTAAGCGCATCAGCCAGCTTATTTATCAGCGGGCCGGCATTGTTCTCGCCGACCATAAGCGCGAGATGGTTTATAACCGCCTGGTGCGCCGGTTACGGACGTTAGGCATCGACGATTTTGGTCGTTACCTGGCGCTGCTGGAGAGTGATTCCGGCAGTGCAGAGTGGCAGGCCTTTATCAACTCGCTGACCACTAACCTGACGGCGTTCTTTCGCGAGGCGCATCACTTTCCGATTCTGGCCGATCACGCCAAGCGGCGCGGCGGCAGTTTCAACGTCTGGTGCGCGGCGGCGTCGACGGGCGAGGAGCCTTACTCCATCGCCATGACGCTGGCGGAAACGTTAGGCGCAGGCAAGTTCCAGGTTCACGCCAGCGATATCGATACCCAGGTGCTGGAAAAAGCGCTGTCGGGCGTCTATCGCCAGGAAGAGCTGCGCACGCTGTCGCCTCAGCAGCTGCAACGCTTCTTCTTTCGCGGTACCGGCCCGCACGCTGGCATGGTGCGCGTTCGGCCTGAACTGGCTAACACCATTACATTTTCCCAGCTCAACCTGCTGGGCAACGAGTGGGCCGTTCCCGGCCCGTTCGACGCGATTTTTTGCCGCAACGTAATGATCTATTTCGACAAAGAGACGCAGGAAAAGATCCTGCGGCGTTTTGTCCCGATGCTGAAACCTGGCGGCATTCTTTTTGCCGGACACTCTGAAAACTTCAGCCAGATCAGCAAAGAGTTTTACCTGCGAGGCCAGACGGTTTACGGGCTGACTAAGGAAAGATAATGGGCAAAATCAAAGTGTTATGTGTTGATGACTCTTCGCTGATGCGTCAGTTGATGACGGAGATTATTAACAGTCATTCGGACATGGAGATGGTGGCGACGGCGCCCGATCCGTTGGTGGCTCGCGATTTAATTAAAGAATTCAATCCCGACGTGCTGACGCTGGACGTGGAAATGCCGCGCATGGACGGACTGGATTTTCTGGAAAAGCTGATGCGCCTGCGGCCGATGCCGGTGGTGATGGTCTCTTCGCTGACCGGCCAGGGTTCCGAAGTGACGCTGCGCGCGCTGGAGCTGGGCGCGGTGGATTTTGTCACCAAGCCGTCGTTGGGTATCCGCGAAGGCATGCTGGCCTACAGCCAGATGATTGCCGATAAGGTGCGCGCCGCTTCAAGGGCGAAGCTGCACGTGCGTCGGTCGCAGCCAGCGCCGGTGATGCTGAAAGCCGGGCCAATGCTGAGCAGTGAAAAGCTGATCGCAATCGGCGCCTCTACGGGCGGTACGGAAGCGATCAGGCATGTGTTGCAGCCGCTGCCGGCCACCAGTCCGGCGCTGATGATTACGCAGCATATGCCGCCAGGCTTTACCCGCTCTTTTGCCGAACGGCTGAACAAGCTGTGTCAGATCACGGTAAAAGAGGCAGAAGACGGCGAGCGCGTGCTGCCGGGCCATGCCTATATCGCGCCGGGCGCGATGCACATGGAGCTGGCACGCAGCGGCGCAAACTATCAGGTGAAACTGCACGACGGCCCGCCGGTCAATCGGCATAAGCCTTCGGTAGACGTGTTATTTAAATCAGTCGCGCAGTATGCCGGTCGCAACGCCGTTGGCGTGATCCTGACCGGAATGGGCAACGACGGCGCCGCAGGCCTGCTGACCATGAACAAAGCAGGCGCGTGGACCATCGCCCAGAACGAAGCGAGCTGTGTCGTATTTGGTATGCCCCGCGAAGCAATTGCGCTCGGGGGCGCCAGTGAAGTGGTGGATCTCCACCAAATCAGCCAGCACATGCTGGCAAAAATTAGCGCCGGACAGGCATTACGTATCTAACGCAGCGCCCGTCCCGCGGGGCTACACAAACAGGAGTAATTATGGCTGACAAAAATATGCGGTTTCTGGTGGTCGACGATTTCAACACGATGCGTCGTATCGTCCGTAACCTGCTGAAAGAGCTCGGCTTCAATAACGTTGAAGAAGCAGAAGACGGCGTTGACGCGCTGGCTAAGCTGCGTGCCGGCGGCTTTGACTTCGTGATTTCTGACTGGAACATGCCGAACATGGACGGTCTGCAGCTGCTGCAAACCATTCGTGCAGACGGCACGCTCGGCAAGCTGCCGGTGCTGATGGTCACGGCCGAAGCCAAAAAAGAGAACATTATTGCGGCTGCTCAGGCGGGTGCCAGCGGCTATGTCGTTAAACCTTTTACCGCAGCGACCCTTGAAGAGAAGTTAGGCAAGATCTTCGAAAAGCTGGGTATGTAAGGAGCCGAGATGAGCGAACTTCCGAAACCAAGTGTCGACGCGGCTTCCGCGAACGACATTATCTCCCGAATTGGTTCGTTGACGCGGATGCTGCGCGACAGCCTGCGTGAGCTGGGACTGGATCAGGCCATTGCTGAAGCGGCGGAAGCCATTCCCGACGCCCGCGATCGCCTGGACTACGTAGTGCAAATGACCGCTCAGGCGGCTGAACGCGCGCTGAACTGTGTGGAAGCCGCGCAGCCACGTCAGACAGAGATGGAGAATGGAGCTAAAGCGCTGAAAGGCCGTTGGGATGAGTGGTTTGAGAATCCTATCGAACTGGCAGATGCCCGCTCGCTGGTTTCGGATACCCGTGGTTATCTGGAATCGGTGCCGCAGCATACGAGCTTCACCAACGCGCAGCTGATGGAAATCATGATGGCGCAGGATTTCCAGGATCTGACCGGTCAGGTCATCAAGCGCATGATGGATGTGATCCAGGAAATCGAGCGTCAGCTGTTGATGGTGCTGTTGGAAAACATGCCGGAACAGCCTGCCCGTCCGAAGAAAGATGCGGACAGCCTGAAAAACGGCCCGCAGATTAACGGTGAAGCGCCCGGCGTGGTGGCTAACCAGGATCAGGTCGACGACCTGCTCGACAGCCTCGGGTTTTAAGCTTGTCCTTCCGCTCAGGGCCGATCCTTATCGGCCCTTTTTTGCTATTACCTGAATAACCCCCTTTTTACGCGTTTACTCGCGGCATCATCCCTGCGCCTTTTTGGCATCCTAACCGCATTCATTCCGTACTCCAGAAATTCCCTGAGGATAGCCTGTGTCTGGTGACAGCGAAGAGGAAAAGACCGAATCCGCAACCCCCCACCGACTTGAAAAAGCACGAGAAGAAGGGCAGGTTCCGCGCTCGCGCGAGCTGACCTCGGTGCTGATGCTGGTGGCGGGGTTGGGTATTTTGTGGATGGGCGGCGAAAGCATGGCCCGCAAAATCGGTCAGCTGCTGGCTCAGGGATTAGTGTTCAACCACTCGGTGGTCAGCGATACCAGCCAGATGCTGCACCTGATCGGCAGACTTTTTGTGCAGGCGGTGTATACGCTGCTGCCGATGATGGCGGGGCTGGTGCTGGTAGCGATTGCCGCGCCGATGCTGCTGGGCGGCGTGCTGATCAGCGGCAAAGCGATTAAGTTCGACGTTGGCAAGATGAATCCAATTAAAGGCTTAGCCAAGCTGGTCTCCGCGCAGACCGCGACGGAACTGGTGAAATCGATTCTGAAAGCGGTGCTGGTCGGCTGCGTGACCTGGCTGTATGTCAGCCATAACTGGCCGGAAATGATGCGCCTGATCAGCGAATCGCCCTATACCGCGCTGGCCAGCTCGCTGAACATGATTGCCATGTGCTGCGTGCTGGTGGTGCTGGGCCTGTCGCCGATGGTGGGATTTGACGTTTTCTGGCAGTTGTACAGCTACTACAAAGGGCTGCGCATGACTCGCCAGGAAATCCGTGACGAATATAAACAGCAGGAAGGCGATCCGCACGTTAAGGGGCGTATTCGTCAGCAGATGCGCGCGGCGGCCCGTCGACGCATGATGGCGGATGTACCGAAAGCGGACGTTATCGTGACCAACCCGACGCACTATTCCGTCGCCTTGCAGTATGACGAACGGAAAATGAGCGCGCCGAAAGTGGTGGCGAAAGGCGCAGGCGAAGTGGCGCTGCGTATTCGCGAATTAGGTAAAGAACACCGTATTCCTGTCCTGGAGGCGCCGCCGCTGGCGCGCGCGCTCTATCGACACAGTGAAATTGGTCAGCATATTCCCGGTACGTTATATGCGGCTGTTGCAGAAGTGTTGGCCTGGGTCTGGCAGCTCCGTCGCTGGAAGCTGGAAGGCGGCCTGGCCCCGAAAAAACCTGCTAATTTACCGGTGCCGGAAGCGCTGGACTTTGGCTCTGGAGAGAAAGACTGATGGCGAATCTGGCCACATTGTTGCGCTTACCGAATATGAAAGATACCCAATGGCAGATTATGGCCGGGCCGGTATTGATTATGATGATCCTGGCGATGATGGTGCTGCCGTTGCCGCCGTTCATCCTCGATCTGCTGTTCACCTTTAATATCGCGCTGTCGATAATGGTGCTGCTGGTAGCGATGTTTACCCAGAAAACGCTGGAGTTCGCTGCGTTTCCGACCATTCTGCTTTTCTCCACCCTGTTGCGCCTGGCGCTGAACGTCGCCTCAACCCGTATCATCCTGATGGAAGGGCATACGGGCGCGGCGGCGGCCGGACAGGTGGTTGAGGCCTTCGGGCACTTTCTGGTGGGCGGCAACTTCGCCATCGGTATCGTGGTCTTTATCATCCTCGTTATCATCAACTTTATGGTTATCACCAAGGGTGCTGGCCGTATCGCCGAAGTGGGCGCGCGCTTTGTGCTGGACGGGATGCCCGGTAAGCAGATGGCGATCGACGCCGACCTGAACGCCGGCCTGATTGGTGAAGACGAAGCGAAAAAACGCCGTGCGGAAGTCACCCAGGAAGCGGACTTCTACGGGTCAATGGACGGTGCGAGTAAGTTCGTTCGCGGCGACGCCGTCGCAGGCATTATGATCATGGTCATCAACGTTATCGGCGGTCTGCTGGTGGGCGTGGTGCAGCATGGTATGGATATGGGGCACGCAGGCGAAACCTATACGCTGCTGACCATCGGTGACGGTCTGGTTGCTCAGATCCCGGCGCTGGTTATCTCAACCGCAGCCGGCGTTATCGTGACCCGCGTGGCGACCGATCAGGACGTTGGCGAACAGATGGTTACCCAGCTGTTCAAAAATCCACGCGTGATGATGCTGAGCGCAGGCGTGCTGGGTTTACTGGGTCTGATCCCGGGAATGCCGAACCTGGTGTTCCTGCTGTTTACCGCCGCGCTGCTGGGCCTTGCGTGGTATATGCGCGGTCAGGAGACCAAACCGAAAGCCATGCCGCAGAGCAGCATGGTGAAAAGCGCGGAAACGCCGGTGAATGTAGAAGCGTCCTGGACCGATGTGCAGCTGGAAGACACGCTGGGCATGGAAGTCGGCTATCGACTGATCCCCATGGTGGACAATACGCAGGATGGCGAGTTGCTGGGTCGTATCCGCAGCATTCGTAAGAAATTCGCGCAGGAGATGGGCTTTCTGCCGCCGGTGGTGCATATCCGCGACAATATGGAGCTGCCGCCAGCGCGCTACCGTATTCTGATGAAGGGCGTAGAAATCGGCAGCGGCGACGCCTATCCGGGCCGCTGGATGGCGATCAACCCCGGCACCGCCGCAGGCACGCTGCCGGGCGAAGTGACGGTGGATCCAGCCTTTGGTCTGGCCGCTATCTGGATCGACAGCGCGCTGAAAGAGCAGGCGCAGATCCAGGGTTATACCGTAGTGGAAGCGAGTACCGTAGTCGCTACGCACCTGAACCATTTGATTGGCCAGTACGCCAGCGAGCTGTTTGGCCGTCAGGAAGCGCAGCAGCTGCTGGATCGCGTTACCCAGGATATGCCGAAGCTGACGGAAGATTTAATCCCTGGCGTGATTACGCTGACCACGCTGCATAAGGTGTTGCAGAATTTGCTGTCGGAGCGCGTTTCCATCCGCGATATGCGCACCATTATTGAAACGCTGGCGGAGCACGCGACCGTGCAGACCGATCCGCACGAGCTGACTTCCGTAGTGCGCGTGGCGCTGGGCCGGGCGATTACCCAGCAGTGGTATCCGGGCAACGGCGAAGTGCAGGTTATCGGACTGGATACCACGCTGGAACGTCTGCTGCTGCAGGCGTTGCAGGGCGGCGGCGGTCTGGAGCCGGGCCTGGCAGATCGTTTGCTGGCGCAGGCGCAGGGCGCGCTGGCGCATCAGGAGTCGCTGGGCGCGCCGCCGGTGCTGTTGGTTAACCATCCGTTGCGCGCGCTGCTGGCCCGCTTCCTGCGTCGCAACCTGCCGCAGCTGATGGTGATTTCTAACCTGGAGCTGACCGATAATCGTCAGATCCGCATGACGTCGACTATCGGTGGTCATTGATGAAAAAGGCGCTGCTGTTTTTGTGCTGTCTGCCACAGCTGGCGTTGGCTGCCGGCGGCGCCTGGCACGCCTCCGCGCCGGGGCCGGGATTGCTGAATCGCGGGATGCAGTTAACGTCGCCCGCGCTGAAGGCGTCGGAGACGGTGACCGGCGCGATAACGGAGATCAGCTGGCGCTATGAGCTGACCGGCCCAATGCCTTCCGGTTTTGCCGCCTGGCTTTGTGCCGAAAGGCGTTGCGTGCCGCTTGACGGCGCGAGCGGCGCGACGCGAGGGTTAACCAATATTCATGCCGGAGAAACGCTGCACTTTGTCTATGGCGTGCAGGGACAAGGTCGGCTGCCTCAGACGCTGCGCGTGCTGAGTAATGAAGTGATGGTGAATTACCGGTAGCCTGGCGGGCAAAGCCAGGCAGTGCAGGGCAAAAGCAGGCAGTGCAGAAAGGGGCGAAGCGATTCGCCCCTTTTTTGCGTTCTGAAGCGTGGGAAAAAGTCGTTGTGATATGGGCGACGGGCAGCAAGGGACAGTCTGGCAGTGGCGTTGCGGTGAGCATGGCTGTGAGATTGGTGACGGGTTAGGGAAGTCGTTGCGGCATGGGTGGCAGGTTACAGAAGTCGCTGCGGGGTGAATGGCAAGCAGCAAGGGACGGTGCGGAACACGGACACGCCGTAAATCCGTCCGTGGAGGCTCGGTTGGCGCGTCCCTGCGCCAAACGGTCCGCTTATCCGCACTGTCCCTTACCGCGGTCAGGCAGCGGCGTGGCGGTAAGAATGGTGTGGGTTTGGCGACGGGTTACGCAAGTCTGCGGAAGAAAATCGCTGCGGCATGGAGGCAGGTTACAGAAGTCGCTTTGGTAAAAGTTGGCTGTGGTAAAAGGTCGCTGCGGCATGGGTAGCAGGCAGCAAGGGTCGGTGCGGAACACGGACGCGCCGTAAATCCATCCGTGGAGGCTCGGTTGGCGCTTCCCTGCGCCAAACGGTCCGCTTATCCGCACTGCCCCTTACTGCGGTCTGGCAGCGGTGTGGCGGTAAGAACGGCGGTGAGATCGGCAATAGGTTGCAAAGGCGGGATTGGCGATAAGTTACGTAAGTCTGCGGGAAAAGGTCGTTGCGATTAGAGGCAGGTTACAGAAGTCGCTGCGGGGTGAATGGCAGGCAGTAAGGGGCGGGTTACAAAGGTCGCTGTGGAGCAGGCGAGAAGGGCGATAGGTTGCAAAGGTCGCTGCGGCACTGAAGAAAAGCAAAAGGACAGACCGCTGCGGATTGAATGCGGCCTGTCTTTCCCGGTGAATTTAGCGAACCTGGACTAAACCGTTCCAGGTTTCCATATAGCGCGGGGCTTTCAGCTCGTCCACCTGATAATTGACCAGATCGAACAGCAGATCGTTGAGCGTCAGTCTGGCTTCCGCATCAATCTGGTTGTGAATTAATAGCCGGGTTAAAGCCTGGCAATATTGGGTGACTCTTTCCGGTTCCGCAATAAAAGTGACAGGATGAAAAGCCGTAATATTCGACGCCGTTAGCTGTGGAAGGCGCTCGTCAGGCACCGGTTCTTCATAAGTCGTCGCCAGCTGTTCAAGGCTGGCGGCCATTTTTTTATAAAGAGAAAGACGCTCCATATCATTATCCGTTTCCATTAAGGCGGCAACCAGACGCTCGTTATATTCCGCCAGATCGATAAAGTCCATTCCCGCAGGTAGCGAGGAAAAATTTGTAAACTCAGGGCGAGTTTGGGTACACTGTTTTACAGCCATGATGTTAGTCCTCATAACATTGTGGTCAGAGGCTCGTCAGTGTTCCACCACTGGCGGGCTTCGCTATTTCTGCTTCGCTTCAGGCGTCGCCCATCAACTCTATGCTTTTTCTTTACGCCGTCAATACTCCATGGATCGTTTTCTTTCAAAGGATTATGCCTTTATTTAGTTATGGAAAGCTGCTCGTAAAATAAGATGAAAATAAACAGGTGTTGCTTGTTTTTTGTGAGGCAGGCCGCAAGCAAGGGGCGTGAGATCGCACGGCTATTTATTGTCTGCAAAGAACTCAGCATTAATCCTGTTTAACTTCCGATAATTAAATAACAATGCGGTCAGAAGGTGGGGGACGAAAGTAGCTCGGGAGTATTATTATATAACGGTGTTATTTTCAAATATTTTGTGCAGTTCCTGATAAACAGGATGAATCAGTCCGCTTATCCGCATGGCCTCTTACTGCGGTCAGGCAGCGGCGTGGCGGTAAGGATGGTGCGGGATTGGCGATGGGTTACGCAAGTCTGCGGAAAAGGTCGTTGCGGCATGGGCGGCAGGTTACAGAAGTCATTGTAGGGCAGGCGACGGCATCAGGGAGCGGTTTGTCATAACAGACAAAACGTAAATAGTGCAATAAGGTGAACTTAATCATTTTTTTGCGGCGCAATGTGTGATGAAAATACGTTGCCCGCTTTTCAGGAAGAGGGGGGAATAACGGCGGGTATTCCACTCATTATGCTACTTATTTTCGAAAAGGATAGAGCGTATAAGGGGCAGTCCGCTTCAGCTAAACCAGAATAATTTTGGCATATCCTGGTGGCTAAATCACCTAATCAGGCCACCCGGAACCGCACAGATTTGTATAAGGATAATGCACATGGCATGGATTTATCAGCAATCTACGGGAAATCTTTATCACGATAGCGAGTATATCGACCGTGGTTATTCAGGTATGCTGACCAATAAGAATAATCCCGACCGACAGCAGGTAAGAGGAATGGGGCCGATCCCGCGTGGTAAATGGCGTATCACGCAGCGTACCCACACAAAAGGGCCAATGACGATCGTGCTCAGGCAAATCACTGGTGAAACCTTTGGGCGCACGGAGTTTCGTATTCATGGCGAACGTATAGGCAAACCAGCAGGCTTTGCTTCCCAGGGATGTATTATCCTGAGGTCTGCGACCCGGGATCGTATCTGGTCTTCCCATGACAGAGAGCTGGAGGTAATAAGATGAGAAATTTATCTTTCTTGTTGATGACGTTATGTCTGTTTTCCACTTCCGCAGCCTGTAGCTCAGTGATGGTCGAAGAAAACTGGGGGCAATTTATTAGTAATATTGCAAAAGGGAATAGCCAGACGATTGCGGTATTACCTGGAAAAATAAAAGCGATAAGTCATTCAATTACCGACCCACAGGCTATTGAGCTCGTTGAGGCAATAAGTTTTGCATTGATCAATAAGCCGTTGGCAACGCTTCAGGCAACGGAAGAAATAGGGACATCCGCTGATACGCTTGTTCAGCGATTTGATTCCGGCAGCATTTGCTCTGTACCTGCCATCCTGTCTTACACGAAATCTTCTGTGCTGAAATATTACGCTCTGGCAACGGAAGCGCTTAAAAAAGCAGGTAAACCAGCCGCAGAGTGCCTGAATATTATGCAGGCAGCTATGGCGGAAATTCAGCAGGAGGATGAGCGAGGCGAGATGAAATGGGGAAATAAAAGCTTTAATCCGGTACGGGCTCCCGGGTAAATTTTCCAGGCAGAATAAAACAGACTAAATCTTTAGCGATAAAAAGGGACGAAAGCTCGTCCCTTTGCGGATCGCCTGTTACATTCTTTCGACGGTTTCGATACCCAGCGTATCCAGACCCTGCTTCAGGGTTCTCGCGGTCAGCAGCGCCAGCTTCAGGCGGCTCTGCTTCGTCGCTTCGTCTTCGGCAGACAGGATCGGGCAGTGCTCGTAGAAACCAGAGAACAGACCGGCCAGATCGTAGAGGTAAGCACACATCACGTGCGGCGTGCCGTCGCGCGCGACCTGGGTGATGGTTTCTTCAAATTGCAGCAGGCGTACGGCCAGCGCCGCTTCGCGATCTTCAGCAATCACGGTTTTGCCCGTGACGGCGGATTCTTCAATGCCCGCCTTGCGGAACACGGAAAGCACACGCGTATAGGCATACTGCATATACGGCGCGGTGTTGCCTTCAAAGGCCAGCATGTTGTCCCAGTCAAACACATAATCCGTGGTGCGGCTTTTAGAAAGATCCGCATATTTGACCGCGCCGATACCCACCGTGTTGGCAAGCTTCGCCAGTTCGTCGGCTGGCATATCCGGGTTTTTCTCGCTAACCAGCTTCGTGGCGCGCTCGACCGCTTCGTCCAGCAGATCGGAAAGCTTGATGGTGCCGCCCGCGCGGGTTTTAAACGGCTTGCCGTCCTTGCCCAGCATCATGCCAAACGCATGGTGTTCTAAAGGCACGGACGTCGGCACGTAACCGGCTTTACGCACGATGGTCCACGCCTGCTGTAGATGCTGGTGCTGACGTGAATCGATATAGTAGAGCACGCGATCGGCATGAAGCGTTTCATAACGGTATTTCGCGCAGGCGATATCGGTGGTGGTATAAAGATAGCCGCCATCCTTTTTCTGGATGATAACGCCCATCGGCTCGCCATCTTTATTTTTGTACTCGTCCAGGAAAACCACGGTAGCGCCTTCGCTTTCTACCGCCAGGCCTTTGGCTTTCAGATCGGCAACGATGCCCGGCAGCATATCGTTGTACAGGCTTTCGCCCATGACGTCTTTGCGGCTCAGCGTCACGTTCATGCGGTCGTAGACTTTCTGGTTCTGCGACATGGTGATGTCCACCAGACGCTTCCACATTTTACGGCAGTATTCATCGCCGCCCTGAAGTTTTACCACGTAGCCGCGCGCGCGTTCGGCAAAAGCCGGATCTTCGTCATAGGTACGCTTGGCTTCGCGGTAGAAGGCTTCCAGATCGGATAAAGCGATCTCTTCATGGGCTTCGTTCTGCTGTTTTTCCAGGTAAGCGATCAGCATCCCGAACTGCGTGCCCCAGTCGCCCACATGGTTGGCGCGGATCACGTTGTGGCCCAGGAAGGAGAGCGTGCGCACCGCCGCATCACCAATGATGGTGGAGCGAACGTGACCAACGTGCATCTCTTTGGCGACGTTAGGCGCAGAGTAGTCGATAACGATAGTCTGCGGTTCGACCGGCGACACGCCCAGGCGCGGCGCGTCGACAACGCGGTCTACCTGGGCGGCAAGCCAGCCGGCGTCAAGAAACAGATTGATAAAACCTGGTCCGGCGATTTCAACCTTGCTGGCGATCCCCTGTAGATCGAGATGGGTCAGCACCTCTTCAGCAAGCTGGCGCGGCGCCTTGCCCAGTTTTTTCGCAACGGCCATAATACCGTTTGCCTGGTAATCGCCGAACTGTGCCTTAGCGGACTGACGCACCTGCGGCTCGCAGTCGGCCGGAGCCCCTGCCGCGATCATCGCCTGACTGACTTTATCTGAGAGAAGAGCCTGAATATTCACCGGATTACCTTTATATGCAAAAACGCCTGCGCGCTGAGGCCAGGCCGTCATACTAAACGGAGTCGGACAGCAGAGTGGCTGTTCGCTACCGCTAAAAAAGAAGGGAAAAAGTATACTGCATTTAGGCTGTAGTTATCCAGGCGTGTAAACAGGAGAGGGCACAGGAAACAGCGGGCGCTGCTTCCTGGTTGTCTGGTCAGGTGCGACGACGGTGAGGGCGATGCGGGCTGGCGATAGTCGTCTTTTCGTTACGAAGCTTCCAGTGCCTCACCAGAGCAAAGCCCGTCATAACGATAAGCGCTGCAATAAGTATTAACATCAGCATTTGCTATTCCTTGTGTGAGAAGCGAAACGAATCTATAAGAAATAAGAATACCCTGGAGTCGACGAACGGGATTTAAGAATAGTCGCATTGTATAAATTTAACTAAATTAAAACATTAAGTTAAGCCAAATTTTCTAAATAATATGCTGGGACTAAACCAAATTTAACTAAAGAAAAGGATAATAATCCGCAATTATCGAGCTATCCTGGGCTGTTACGTTTTTCTTCATCAGGAAAGCTGGCCCGAAAACGGGGTGTGATGGCATAAAAATGATTAATATTTTTAAAGTAATTTAACGAGGAAGGCATGTTTTCAGGTAAAGTAGCGGAAGAATTAAACGATTTAGTTAAGGATTCTGGAGAGTTTCTATACAAAATTAACCATCTGGCGACGCGGCTCGGGCTGGATCTGGCTGCGCATCATGCCGATCACATCGCCGTACGCTGCCATCAGGTCGCGACGGCGGAACGCTGGAAAAAAGGTTTTTTGCAGCACGGCGTGCTGTTTTCAGAAAAGATGATAGGCGGACGGCCGGTCGCGCTGTTTGAGCTGCATGAACCATTACGGGTCGGGCCATGGCAAATCAGCATGGTGGAGCTGCCCTGGCCCGGTGAAAAAGTCTATCGGCATGAAGGCTGGGAGCACGTTGAGATCGTGCTGCCGGGCGATGAAGCGCAGCTGAGCGTGCGTGCGCTGGCGCTGTTGTCGGATGAGAGCCTCTCTAAACCAGGGATAGCCATTAAAAATAGCGCGCCGAAAGGAGAGGGCGAAAGGCTGCCTAATCCGACGCTCGCGGTCAGCGACGGCCAGGTGACGATCAAGTTCCATCCCTGGAGCCTGAAAGAGATTGTAGAGAGCGAGCTAGCGTCGTAACGTCCGCACGGCTTTTTCCATCCGTCGCACCGCTTCCACAATCAGATCGCGCGGGCAGCCAAAGTTAAAGCGTACAAAGCTATCGTCGCCAAAATCACGCCCGGCGGAAAAGCCCAGCCCGTGCCGTTCAAAAAACAGCGCCGGGCTGGCAACGTTAAGCTGGCTGGCGTCAATCCACGCCAGATAGGTCGCCTCCGGGCGGGCCAGCGAAAGCCCCTCAATAGCGTTGATACGCTCGGTCAGCCAGTCCCTTGAGGTTTTAAGATAGGCCAGCTGCTCGTCCAGCCACGGCTGCCCGTCTCGCCAGGCGGCCGTCGCGGCGACCAGCGCCAGGATATCCGGTTGCGGCACAATGCCCAGGCGTGCTTTGTTGAAACGTGCGCGCAACGCTTTATCGGGAATAATGGCCAGCGAAGCGCCCAGCCCGGCAATATTGAACGTCTTTGAGGGCGAAATCAGCGTCACGGAGCGTCGCTGCGCGTCTTCGTTAAGACTGCCAAAAGGAATATGCTGCACGCCGTCTTCCAGCAGCAGGTCGCAGTGAATTTCATCAGAGCAGACGATCAGATCGTGACGTTGCGCAAAGCGCAGCTGTGCCTCCAGCTCCTCGCGACGATAAACCGTGCCGCCGGGATTTTGCGGATTGCACAGCATTAACAGTTTTTCGTTGCCGGTCATGGCGGGTGACAGCTCGTCAAAATCCGCCAGCCAGCGTCCCTCATGCAGTTTTAACGGCACGTCAAGCTGCGCGCGGTCGGCCAGCTTCGCCGCAGAGCGGAACGGCGGATAAATCGGCGTGGGCGCGACGGTGCCCTGATGCGGCTCGGTAAAAGCGCGTACCGCTAAATTCAGCCCGCTGACCACGCCCGGCAGTAAAACCAGCCATTCCGGGTCGATTTTCCACTGATAGCGCGCCAGCATTCGCGCCGTGGTGACGGCAATCAGCTCATCCGGCGTGGTGCCATAGCCGAAAATACCATGGGCCACGCGCTGCTGAAGCGCGTCAATCACACATTGCGGCGAGCGGAAATCGGTATCTGCTACCCAGAGCGGCAAAATATCCTGACCGCCATATTTCTGCCATTTCAGACTATCGCTGTGACGGCGATCGATACGCTGGTCGAAAGTGCATGTCATGTTGGTGATTCCCGTTACTATTATTTTTAATGTTCGAAAGCAGACTAAACAGCGAAACAGATTTACACAACCAGCCGGCAGTCATTAACAGGAGAATGAAATGTTAAAACTGGAAGTATGCTGCTATGGGATTGATTGCGCGCTGGCCGCGCAAACCGCTGGCGCCGATCGGGTGGAGCTTTGCGCTGCGCCTTCGGAAGGCGGATTAACGCCTTCGGCTGGCAGCCTGTTGCAGGCTCGCGAAACCGTGTCCATACCCGTTCATCCCCTGGTGCGTCCGCGCGGCGGTGATTTCTGCTTCAGTGACAACGAGTTTCGTCAGATTAAAGACGATGTCGCCTGGATCCGCGAGCTTGGTTTTCCGGGCGTGGTGGTCGGCATACTGGATGTGGACGGGCATATTGATATCGCCAGGATGAAGCAGGTCATGGCGCTTTGCGCAGGCATGGAGGTGACCTTCCACCGCGCTTTCGATCTCTGTCACAACCCGCTGACGGCGCTGCGGCAGCTTACCGACCTGGGCGTGGCGCGCATCCTGACTTCCGGCCAGCAACAAAGCGCCGAAAGCGGTTTACCTTTATTAAGGGAACTTAATCAGCTTACCCAGGGTCCAATCATTATGGCCGGCGCTGGCGTCCGCATGAGCAACCTGCATAAGTTTGTGGAAGCCGGATTGCGTGAGCTACACAGCTCCGCCAGCCAGCGAATCGCCTCTGCAATGCGCTACCGTAAAGCCGGTGTTTCCATGACTTCCGTCGCGGAAACGGACGAGTTCAGCCGCGCCTGCGTTGACGGCGATATGGTGGAAGCCATGAAAGCCTCGCTCTCGCTCTCGTTTGGCTCGTCGGCAAGCGTAGCCTGACCCCGATTTTGCCGCACAGCACGCCAGGTTAACGACGTGATGTTTGCAAGTACCAGGCCTCATCATTTTGGTGAGGCTTTTTTTCTGCCGCAGAACCGAAATTCCTCTTACACTGAACACATCTCTGGCTGCTGCGAGTTCACTGATGAAAGTCATAATGACCGCCAACGTTTTTCTGCTGCCGCTCATGCTACTGGCGGGCGCGGCACAGGGCGCAGATACCTGTCCCGCCAACGCCGCACGGGTTAACGACAGCAACAGCCTGCTGCTGCTGGGCGGTACCGCGAAAGGGCCGATAAAACAGGTTGTAATGGGCGAGTTTGGTAAGGATGTCGACCAGCAAAAACGCATTCTCGGTGAGTTCGATCGCTGTGGCGCGCTGCTGCGGGCGGATATCAGCTTTGACAAGAACGAAGGTAACGTCGCGCTCAGAATGGTGCAAAGCGTCACGCGCGTCGCCACCGGCTGGCAGGCCGACTACGTTCTGTCGGTCTTCGTGCTGCAAAAGGGCAAGCTGGTGGAAGTCAGCAATAAACAGGGAACCGTCAACTATCTGACCGGTAAAACGGGCACCATTACCAGCTCGTCCGAGGCGTTTCTGTTGCAGGGCAAAAAGGGCTTTACGGAAACCACTAACAGCTACGACAGCCGTCAGCGGCTGATAAAAAGCGTGGCGAGAGGCTCGGACGCGCAGGCCAACGGCGAGTTTCACTATAGCTGGAATGCGGAAAATCTGCTGATCGCCAGCCGTTCGGGCAACAGCGAAATGCAGTGGAGCTATGACGATAAAAAGCGGGAAAAGGGGCTACTGATGCAAACGCATAACCCCGATAGCGAGCTGACCACGCAGGATGAATGCCAGCTGTGGGACGAGCGGGGCAACTGCACGCTAAGCTACTCGCATGAGAGAGAAGTCTTTGCGCACGGTGAAGTGCTGCGCAATATCAGCGCGGCCTATCGCTTTGAATACTGGGATAAAGCGGAAGGCGCGGACAAATAAGCGGCCCGCGCCAAACGCTGTTATTTCACGGTCTGGCTGAAAGCGTCTACTGCCAGGATAGCGCTGGCGATATCCTGCGCGCTAAGGTTAGGGTTAAGGTTCTTCAGCGTATCGCCTTCGCTGTTAGCCAGTTCGCCCACTTTCAGCAGGTTCTCCCAGCTTTCGTTTTCCAGATGCATCTCTTTTAGCGTGGTCGGCATTTTTATCGCGCGATAAAAGCGGACATAGCGTGCAATCTCTTCATCGGGCCGCTGCTCCAGCACCATTTGCGTCAGCGTGCCGTAGGCGACCTTTTCACCGTGCGTCAGATGGTGGATGTCGCCGTCGATAGCGGTAAAGCCGTTATGGATAGCGTGCGCGCCCGCTAAACCTGCGTTTTCAAAGCCCAGGCCGGAAAGCAGCGTATTGGCCTCCACTACCGCCTCTACGGCTGGCGTAACCACTTTTTTCTCTACCGCCTGATAAGCGCTGTATCCCCAGGTCAGCAGCGTTTTTTCGCAGGCTTCGGCAATCGCCATACCTGCAATCGTCGGATCGCCATCCACCATCGATTTGCTGTGCGAACGTTTGACCGCCTGCGCTTCGACAAAAGTCGCCAGACCATCAGCGATGCCGGAAGCGAACAGCCTGACCGGCGCCTGGGCGCAGACCTGCGTATCCACCAGCACCAGATCCGGGTTTTTGTTATAGAAGCGGTAGCTTTCGAATACGCCGCTGTCGGAGTAGATCACGGAAAGCGCGCTGCACGGCGCATCCGTCGAGGCGATAGTCGGTACAATCACCACCGGCCGCTTCAGCTCGTCGGCCACTGCTTTAACCGTATCCAACGTTTTGCCGCCGCCTACGCCGATCACCAGCTGCGCATCGGCCTCTTTCGCCAGCGCCGTAAGGCGAGCGATCTCATTGCCGGAAGCCTCGCCGTTGAACTGCTGATAATGAAACTCGACGTTGCGCTGCTGCAAAGCATCCTGCACCGTCTTGCCCGTCAGTTTCCAGACGATTTCATCCGCCACCACAAAAGCTTTATTGCCCAGTTCCGCTACGTAGTCGCCCAGCTGAGCCATGACGCCAGCGCCCTGAACGTACTTGCGCGGTGAAGAGAATACGAACTTACTCATGGGAACTCCTTTTGGTGAAATAAAAGTCGTACAGGTTCAACCGTAGACCTTTTAACGCAAAAAGGGGGATGGAAATGTGACATAACGAAAATTGGTAGTAGGCAATCAGCCGCGTAATCGCTAAACTTTTTTTCCTTTCCAGGGAAATCAGTATGACCTCGTTATTAACCTTTCTGTTCGCCATTACGCTGCTGACCATGACGCCGGGTTTCGATACGGCATTGATCCTGCGTACGTCCGCCGCCAGCGGCTGGAAAAAAGCGCTGGCGACCAGCATGGGCGTCAATGCCGGCTGTATGGCGTGGGGCACTGCGGTGGGCGTGGGGCTTGGCGCACTGCTTCTGGCATCGGAAGTGGCCTATAACATTTTAAGGCTGGCGGGCGCGGCGTATCTGCTATGGCTCGGCGTGGGGCTACTGTTAAAACCGCGCAGCGCCTTCCAGGACGCTCTGCCGCAGGCTAAGCAGGACGGCTATCGCCGCGTATTTATGCGTGGTTTTTTAGGCAATTTGCTTAACCCTAAGGTCGGCATCTTCTACGTCTCGTTTTTGCCGCAATTTATTCCTGCTGGTGGCTCGGTGGCGCTCTGGAGTATCGGCATGGCCTTTACCCACGTGGTCGTCGGCACGTTGTGGAACGGGATGCTGATCGCCTGCACGCATTACTTTGCGGAAAAGCTGCGTAAGCCGGCGGTGATAAAAATCATGGATCGCCTGACCGGCTGCGTCTTTATCGGCTTTGCCGCAAAGCTGGCGCTGGCGAAGCGTTAAGACCTGCCGGGGAAGGGGGAAAGCACGGATAATGAACGCACTTTTCGCGCGTCCCTGCGCGAAAATGGTCGTCCGGCTTTATTTACTACAGCGAGGCTGAAACCAGCAGCCACCCGCGCCGGACGAACTAAGGCTGGCTATCAGTCAGGCCGCTTATGCCCGAAGCTTGCGCACCGCGTCAGCCGCACGGGTAGCTAAAGCTGGCAGTTATGAGCCACGAGTAAAGCCAAGGCTTTACGCCCACGGCGACGCCGGTCGTGCTAAGGCTTGCGCGCCACCAGTACGGCACGCAGCGGCGCCGGATAGCCTTCGACGGTTTTGCTGCTGTCGTTGGGATCCAAAAACTCCGCCAGCGATTCGCTGGTCATCCAGTCGGTGCGGCGCTGCTCTTCCGTCGAAGTCACGGAATAGTCCGCGATCTTCACATCAACAAAGCCGCATTTCTCCAGCCAGTTTTTCAGCGCGCCGGTAGAGGGAATAAAATAGACGTTGCGCATCTGCGCATAGCGTTCGCCTGGCACCAGCACCGCGTGCTCGTCGCCTTCGACCACCAGGGTTTCCAGCACCAGCTCGCCGCCGCTGACCAGCTGGTTCTTCAGCTGATAAAGGTGATCCAGCGGCGAGCGGCGATGATAGAGCACGCCCATCGAAAAAACCGTATCAAACGCTTTCAGCTCCGGCAGCTGCTCGATGCCGAGCGGCAGCACGTGCGCGCGCTGATCGTTGCCCAGCAGCTTGCGCACGGCCTCGAACTGGCAGATAAACAGCTGCATCGGATCGATGCCCACCACCAGATTTGCGCCCGCACCAACCATGCGCCACATGTGATAGCCGCTGCCGCAGCCGACGTCCAGCACGGTTCGGCCCGCCAGCGGGGAAATATGCGGCAGCACGCGGTCCCATTTCCAGTCGGAGCGCCATTCGGTATTAATATGCACGCCATACAGCGAGTAGGGGCCTTTGCGCCACGGCATCAGATTACGCAGCAGGCTTTCGATACCGCCGCGCTGACGCTCGCTGAGCTGGCTGCTGTCGGCGGTGACACCGTGCAGCAGATCCAACGTTTCTGGCACGATGGTCGGCAGATGCTCAACCGAGCGATCCCAGTTTTTAAAATGCCCGTGCAGCTGTTCGCGCTGCCAGGCGGCAATCTGTGCAGGCAGCGTTTCCAGCCAGTGCGACAGCGGACTTTTGGCGATCAGCTGATAAAAATTACCGAAATCCATCAGTCCGTCCCAGCCTTAAGCGCAATTAACGAGCCAAAATTAAAGCACTGGAACCAGAGTTCGGCATGCTCAAAACCGGCCAGGCGCAGGCGCTCTTTGTGCGTTTCCACGCTGTCGGTCAGCATAACGTTTTCCAGCATACTGCGCTTCTGGCTGATCTCCAGTTCGCTGTAGCCGTTAGCCCGCTTGAAGTCATGATGCATATTGAACAGCAGTTCGCCCACGCTGGCGTCGGCGAAGCTGAATTTTTCGGAAAGCACCAGTGCGCCGCCGGGACGCAGGCCTTGCCAGATGGTATTCAGCAGGCTCTGCCGCTCGGCAGGCTCTAAAAACTGCAGCGTAAAGTTCAGCACCACCAGCGAGGCGTTTTCAATCGGAACGGCGCGAATATCGGCCTCAATCACCTCGACCGGCGTGTCGGCGCGGAAAGCGTCGATATGACGGCGGCAGCGCTCCACCATCGCGGGCGAGTTATCAACGGAGATAATTTTGCAGCCTTCGGCTTTGATATTGCGGCGCACCGAAAGGGTGGCGGCGCCCAGCGAGCAGCCCAGATCGTAAACCTGGCTGTGCGGCTGTACAAAACGCTCGGCCAGCATCCCGATCATCGAAATAATATTGGAATAGCCAGGCACGGAGCGCTGGATCATATCGGGAAAAACTTCGGCCACGCGCTCGTCAAACGTCCAGTCGCCCAGTTTGGCAATCGGCGCGGAGAACAGCGTATCGCGGTTAGACATAGTGGTAAGTCCGGAACAAAAACGGAAAGGGCGTATTCTGGCAGAAAGCGGCGCGGGCTGCACCTTTTCCGCCTCAGCCCAGCGTGAAAACCAAATCCCAGGGCAGAAAAACAAGGTTAAGCACGATCATGCCCAGCAGCGATGCCAGCGTCAGGATCATACCGTTTTTCCGCCACAGCAGCGTGCTGGTGCGCATACCGTAGCTGTGCAGCGCGCGGCCCAGGAAAAAGAAGAGGCCTGTCAGATGCAGCATCCACATTTCCGCGCCGTTCATTTCCATAATCACCAGCAGCAGCAGGGCGAGCGGAATATACTCTACGGCGTTGCCGTGAATACGAATGGCGGTCTGCAATTCATAAAAGCCGCCGTCGCCGTGCGCCACGTGATACTGGCGACGCAGCCGCACTACGTCAAAAGAAAACTTGATAATAAACAGTGCTCCCAGCACTACATACAGCGCGCTGACCATCCTTACTCCACCCGGTCGAAAATTTCTGGCGCCATCATAGCGGTGAAAAGAGCAGCTGTCAGCATATGTGCAGCGTCGCCCGGGATCAGAACAGACTGTCCTGCTGCGGCCAGTCCGGCGGCTCGCCGATATCGGGCACCGCCTGGCGCAACGCCCCCCACAGGCTCTGCACCATCGCCGGCGCAAAGGCCACGTCAGGCGTATGAATAAACAGCCACGGCTGGCCCTGTTCGCACCACTGCGGCAGCTTGTTTTGCCAGGCTGCAAACCATTTCAGGTTGGCGCTTACCTCGTCGCCGCCGATAAAACGGATCATTGGCTGGTCGGCTGTCATCACCGCATGCACCGGCAGGTGCGGTTTTTTGCGCTGCGCGTCAATAATGGCCGGATTGCTGGGTATGGCGGAATGGACGCCGCGCGTATCCAGGATCACCCGATTCACGCCGCGCTGATGCAGCCCCGCGTTCAGGGCTTTTTCAGCCTCGCCCTTGGCAAAAAATTCCGGATGACGCACTTCCACGCCGTAGCTGAAGCTTTTCGGCAGGCCGTCAAGAAAGGCCCAAAGCGCCGGGAGATCCGCCGGCGAAAACGCGGAGGGCAATTGCAGCCAGTACTGACCGATGCGGGAGGCGAGCGGCGTCAGCAGGCTGAAAAATTCGGCGGTCAGATCGCCGCTGTCGCGCAGCGCGGCCTTGTGGCTGATGGTGGCAGGAAACTTAAAGCAGAAGCGGAAATCGTCATGGGTCATATCGTACCAGCGCTGGACGATCTCAGGGCGCGGCAGCGCGTAGAGCGTTGTATTGCCTTCCACACAGTTAAAATAACGCGCGTAGTCGGCAAGGGTTTCCATGCCCAACTTTTTCCATTGCGGATGCTGCCACTGCGGCAGACCCAGATAAAAAGGTTTCATCGCTCCTCTCTTATCATGCCGACGATAACGATCGCTTCCCTGCGATCGCGGGGAAAATTACAGCGCGGCCATAATCTCGTCTGAGGTGCGTACACGACCCAGACGGGGGAAAATATGCTTAAAGCTGCCGTTGTGCTCTTCGCTGCTGCCCGCGCTACAGATATCTTCCGCGACGATCAGGTTAAAGCCCAGCTCCCAGGCGTTACGGGCGGTAGATTCCACGCCGATATTGGTCGAGATGCCGCCCAGCACAATAGTATCAATACCGCGACGACGCAGCTGCAGCTCCAGATCGGTGCCGTAAAACGCGCCCCACTGATGTTTGATCACTTCAATATCGCTGTCCTGTTTGCCCAGGGCTGTCGGCCAGTCCCACCAGTTTTCCGGCAGCGGGCCGCCGTGGCTGTTATCAACTACCTGCTTCGGCGCGTCGCCGAAATCTTTCGCCCAGCCCACGCGCACCAGCACGACGGGCGCATTGACGGCGCGGAATTTATCGGCCAGCTTTGCCGAACGGGCCACCACGTCTTCTGCCTTATAAGGGCCGCCAGCGAAAGGCAGAATGCCTTCCTGCAAATCGATCAGCACCAGCGCGGTGGTTGCAGCGTTTAATTCCAACATACTTGCTCCGGGTGTTTGGGGAAAACCGTTGAGAATACAGGCAGTCAGCCTTAATGCGCGATAACAACAATGTCAGAGACGCGGGAAATTTGTTAGCTTTTGTGAGGCGCAGGCTAATTGTAGCGACTTTCGGCATAGCTTGCAGGAAGCGACTCTTATCGCGCCGGGCTTTTTCCATTATAATAGCCGCCTTTTTCGCGGCGGCATCGCCCCGAACAGATAACTAAAGATGCTGCCCGCGAGCGGCGAAGTTAAAAGGATAGCGTTATGCGTACCGAGTATTGCGGACAGATCAACCTGTCTCACGTAGGCCAACAGGTGACACTTTGCGGATGGGTTAACCGCCGCCGCGATCTGGGCAGCCTGATCTTCATCGATATGCGCGACCGTGAAGGCATCGTGCAGGTCTTTTTCGACCCCGATCGCCAGGAAGCCTTTCAGCTGGCCTCTGAACTGCGTAACGAGTTCTGTATCCAGCTGACCGGCACCGTGCGTGCGCGTGACGAAAAAAACAAAAACAGCGAGATGGCAACGGGCGAAGTAGAAGTGTTCGCCACCGATCTGACCATTATCAACCGCGCCGAGCCGCTGCCACTGGATCCCAATCAGACCAACAGCGAAGAAGCGCGCCTGAAATATCGCTATCTGGATCTGCGTCGTCCGGATATGGCGCAGCGCCTGAAGGCCCGCGCGAAAATCACCAGCTTCGTGCGCCGCTTTATGGACGACAACGGCTTTCTGGATATCGAAACGCCGATGCTGACCAAAGCCACGCCGGAAGGCGCGCGCGACTATCTGGTGCCGAGCCGCGTGCACAAAGGCAAATTCTATGCGCTGCCGCAGTCGCCTCAGCTGTTCAAGCAGCTGCTGATGATGTCCGGCTTCGACCGCTACTATCAGATCGTCAAATGCTTCCGCGATGAAGATCTGCGCGCCGACCGCCAGCCTGAATTTACCCAGATCGACGTCGAAACCTCCTTTATGACCGCGCCACAGGTGCGGGAAATCATGGAGAAAATGGTGCGCGAGCTGTGGCAGGACGTGAAAGGCGTCGATCTGGGCGATTTCCCGATGATGACCTTCGCCGAAGCGATGCGCCGTTACGGTTCCGACAAGCCGGATCTGCGTAACCCGATGGAGCTGGTGGACGTGGCAGACCTGCTGAAAGATGTAGAGTTCAAGGTCTTCTCCGGCCCGGCCAACGATGCCAAAGGCCGCGTCGCCGCGCTGCGCGTGCCGGGCGGTGCTCAGCTCAGCCGCAAGCAGATTGATGAATACGGCAAGTTTGTCGAAATCTACGGCGCGAAAGGCCTGGCGTGGATGAAAGTCAACGAACGCGCCAAAGGTCTGGAAGGCGTCAGCAGCCCGGTCGCCAAGTTCCTGAACGCGGACATCGTGGAAGCGATCCTGAGCCGTACCGAGGCCGCTGACGGCGACGCGATCTTCTTTGGCGCGGACAGCGAGAAAATCGTGGCCGACGCGCTGGGCGCGCTGCGCCTGAAGCTGGGTCGCGACCTGGATATTACCAACGGCAACGCCTGGGCGCCGCTGTGGGTCGTTGACTTCCCAATGTTTGAAGACGACGGCGAAAGCGGGCTGACTGCGATGCACCATCCGTTCACCGCGCCGCGCGACATGACACCAATCGATCTGAAAAACGCGCCGGAAACGGCGATCGCCAACGCCTATGACATGGTGATCAACGGCTACGAAGTGGGCGGCGGCTCGGTGCGTATTCACCGTGGCGACATGCAGCAGACGGTATTCGGCATTCTGGGCATCACCGAGCAGGAGCAGCGTGAGAAGTTCGGCTTCCTGCTGGATGCGCTGAAGTTCGGTACGCCGCCGCACGCTGGTTTAGCCTTTGGTCTGGATCGCCTGGTTATGCTGTTAACCGGCACCGACAACATCCGCGACGTTATCGCCTTCCCGAAAACCACGGCGGCGGCCTGCCTGATGACCGAAGCGCCAAGCTTCGCCAATCCGGCTTCGCTGACGGAGCTGGGGATCCAGGTGATAAAAAAGGATAAGCCTGAGAGCAACTAAGATGGCTTTCAAGCGGCCCGTATCGGTTCTGGTGGTGATCTTCGCCCGCGATACCGGGCGGGTGCTGATGCTGCAACGGCGCGACGATCCGGATTTCTGGCAATCCGTTACCGGCAGTCAGGAAGAGGGCGAAAGCCTGGCGGAAACCGCGCGGCGGGAAGTGCTGGAAGAAACAGGGATTGATATCAACGCCGGGCAGCTCACATTAGTGGACTGCCGGCGTCGGATAGAATTCGAAATCTTTGCGCATTTTCGCCACCGCTACGCGCCGGAGGTCACGCATAACAGCGAACACTGGTTTTATCTGGCGCTGCCTGCCGAACAGCCGGTCACGCTAAGCGAGCATCTGGCCTGGCGCTGGATGGCGGCCGCAGAAGGTGCGGCGCTGTGCAAGTCCTGGAGCAACCGCCAGGCCATTGAAGAATTTGTAGTTTAGCTCCCTGGCTTCTGGCTAATGGCCGGGTAAAGGGATGGAATTAGTTAAATGTTCAGGCTTTTATCGGCGCGGTGAGTTTGTTCGCTGCCGGCATGCGTCCGTGAGGACTGCGGACACTGCCAGCGGACAACATCACGCGCAGGATAGCCTGTCCGATCTATATCTGGAGAAAGAGTTAATGGCTGGTCACAGTAAATGGGCTAACACCAAGCACCGTAAAGCGGCTCAGGATGCCAAACGCGGTAAAATTTTCACCAAAATTATCCGCGAGCTGGTTACGGCAGCTAAGCTGGGCGGTGGCGATCCGGGTTCTAACCCGCGCCTGCGCGCGGCAATGGATAAGGCGCTGTCCAACAACATGACGCGCGATACCATGAACCGTGCTATCGCGCGCGGCGTGGGCGGCGAAGACGACAGCAACATGGAAACCATCATCTATGAAGGCTATGGTCCTGGCGGCACGGCGGTGATGGTGGAATGCCTGAGCGACAACCGCAACCGTACCGTTTCCGAAGTGCGTCACGCCTTCACCAAAACCGGTGGCAACCTGGGCACCGACGGCTCCGTGGCCTATCTGTTTACCCGCAAAGGCGTGATCTCTTTCGCTCCGGGTCTGGAAGAAGACACCCTGATGGATGCCGCGCTGGAAGCGGGTGCGGACGACGTGGTGACCTATGACGACGGCGCGATGGATGTCTTTACCGCGTGGGAATCGCTGGGCGAAGTGAAAGACGCGCTGGCCGCAGCGGGCCTGACTGCCGACAGCGCCGAAGTCACCATGATCCCTTCCACCAAAGCGGATATGGATGCGGAAACGGCGCCGAAGCTGCTGCGCCTGATCGATATGCTGGAAGATTGCGACGACGTGCAGGAAGTTTACCATAACGGCGAGATCTCCGACGAGGTCGCGGCAACGCTGTAATGGCGCACTTCACGCAACGGCCGGGAGAGGCGTAATGGCGATCATTTTAGGTATCGATCCCGGCTCGCGGATAACCGGCTACGGTATTATCCGTCAGGTAGGTCGCCAGTTGACCTACCTGGGCAGCGGCTGCATCCGCACCAATTCGACCGATCTGCCGTCCCGCCTGAAGCTGATTTATGCGGGCGTCAGCGAGATTATCACCCAGTTTCAGCCGGAATACTTCGCCATTGAGCAGGTCTTTATGGCGAAAAACGCCGATTCGGCGCTGAAGCTGGGCCAGGCTCGCGGCGCGGCCATCGTGGCGGCGGTCAATCACGATCTGCCGGTGTTCGAATACGCCGCGCGTCAGGTCAAGCAAACCGTGGTCGGCATCGGCAGCGCAGAGAAAAGCCAGGTGCAGCATATGGTGAAAACGCTGCTGAAGCTCTCCGCCAGCCCGCAGGCGGATGCGGCAGATGCGCTGGCTATCGCCATCACCCACTGCCATCTCAGCCAGAATATTAACCGGCTGGGCGAAGGCAAACTCAACCTGGCGCGCGGTCGCCTGCGTTCCTGATAAGCTGGATATCTATCCAGCTTTTTTTATGATATAAATCCCCGCATTAACACATTTCTGAAGGAAGCTTACGGTGATAGGTCGTCTGAGAGGCAAGATTCTGGAAAAACAGCCGCCGCTGGTGCTGTTGGAAGTCGGCGGCGTGGGTTATGAAGTGCATATGCCGATGACCTGTTTTTATGAGCTTCCCGAGCTGGATCACGAAGCAACGCTGTTCACCCACTTTGTGGTGCGCGAGGACGCGCAGCTGCTGTTCGGTTTCAACAGCCGTCAGGAGAGAGCGCTGTTTCGCGAGCTGATCAAGGTTAACGGCGTTGGGCCAAAGCTGGCGCTGGCGATCCTGTCCGGCATGTCGGCGCAGCAGTTTGTTACGGCCGTAGAGCGCGAAGAGATCGCCTCGCTGGTGAAGCTGCCGGGCGTGGGCAAAAAGACCGCCGAGCGTCTGGTGGTCGAAATGAAAGACCGCTTTAAAGGGATGCATGGCGACCTGTTTGCCGCCGATGCGCCTTTCGCGCTGACCAGCGAAGTGCAGGCGCCTGCCGCAGGCAACAGCGCGGAAGAGGAAGCCGTTGCCGCACTGGTGTCGCTGGGGTATAAACCTCAGGAAGCCAGCCGGATGATCGGTAAAGTCGGCCGCCCGGATGCAGATTGTGAAACGCTGATCCGTGAAGCCCTGCGCGCAGCTATTTGAGGTAAAGCATGATTGAAGCCGATCGCCTGGTATCGCCGGGAACCTTCAGCGAAGAAGAAGTCATTGATCGCGCCATCCGGCCGAAGCTGCTGGAAGAGTATGTCGGCCAGCCGGTAGTGCGCGAGCAGATGGAGATTTTTATCCAGGCCGCCAAAATGCGCGGCGACGCGCTGGATCATCTGCTGGTCTTCGGCCCGCCGGGGCTGGGGAAAACCACGCTGGCCGGGATCGTCGCCAACGAGCTGGGCGTCAACCTGCGCACCACCTCCGGGCCGGTGCTGGAGAAAGCGGGCGACCTGGCCGCCATGCTGACCAACCTTGAACCGCACGACGTGCTCTTTATCGATGAGATCCATCGTCTTTCGCCGGTGGTGGAAGAGGTGCTTTATCCGGCGATGGAAGACTATCAGCTGGATATTATGATCGGTGAAGGCCCGGCCGCGCGCTCCATCAAGCTGGATCTGCCGCCGTTTACCCTGATTGGCGCGACGACGCGGGCCGGCTCGCTAACGTCGCCGCTGCGTGACCGTTTCGGTATCGTGCAGCGTCTGGAGTTTTATCAGGTGAAAGACCTTCAGCATATCGTCGGCCGCAGCGCCAGCTGTCTGGGCCTGCCGCTGAGCGAAGAGGGCGCGCTGGAAATCGCCCGCCGCTCGCGCGGCACGCCGCGTATCGCCAACCGTCTGCTGCGCCGCGTCAGGGATTTCTCCGAGGTCAAAGCGCAGGGCAGCCTGAGCGGCGACGTGGCCGCCAGAGCGCTGGATATGCTGAACGTGGACACGGAAGGCTTCGATTATATGGACCGCAAGCTGCTGCTGGCGATCATCGATAAGTTTACCGGCGGCCCGGTCGGGCTGGACAACCTGGCGGCGGCGATCGGCGAAGAGCGCGAAACCATTGAGGACGTGCTGGAGCCTTATCTGATCCAGCAGGGCTTTATTCAGCGCACGCCGCGCGGCCGGATGGCGACGCAGCATGCCTATAAGCACTTCGGCATCACGCGGGAAGAGTAAGCCATAAAAAAACCGGTCAGCGACGACCGGTTTTTTCTTTCCCTGACGGACGTTTCAGACCGCCGGTTTTTTTACCATGCTGAGCATAAACATCAGCGACGCGCCCAGCACCACCGACGGCCCGGCCGGCGTATCGTAAAAGGCGGAGAAGGTCAGGCCGGCAGTCACCGCCAGAATCCCCACCAGCACCGCGACCCCAGCCATCTGCTCCGGCGAGCGCGCAAACCGTCGTGCCGTTGCGGCAGGAATGATCAGCAGCGAGGTGATAATCAACGCGCCGACGAACTTCATCGCCACGCCGATGGTCAGCGCCGTTACCAGCATCAACACCATCTTAGTCCGCTGGATATTGACGCCGTCTACCTGGGCCAGCTCCGGGCTGATGGTCATGGAAAGCAGCGAGCGCCAGTTAGCCGCCAGCACCGCCAGCACCACGACCACGCCAGCGGCGATGGTATAAAGATCGGTCGGCGTCACGGACAGCAGATCGCCGAACAGATAGGCCATCAGATCCACCCGCACGCCGGACATCAGGCTGACCACCACCAGGCCCAGCGACAGCGCGCTGTGCGCCATAATGCCCAGCAGCGTATCGATAGCCAGATGCGGCCGACGCTCCAGCCAGACCAGCAGCAGCGCCAGCAGCAGCGTAACGGCGATCACCGCATAAAACGGGCTGACGTTCAGCAACAGTCCAAAAGCCACGCCAAGCAGTGAAGCGTGCGCCAGCGTATCGCCAAAATAGGACATGCGGCGCCAGACCACAAACGAGCCGAGCGGGCCAGCCGCCAGCGCCAGAAAGAAACCCGCCAGCCAGCCGGGCAGCAACAGTTCAATCACTTGGTTTGTCCTCTGCGTAAAACGATACGTCCCTGAAGGTCGTGACGATGGTTATGCTGATGGCGATAGATAGCCAGCTGCTCGGCGCCGCGCGGGCCAAACATAGAGATAAATTCCGGATGCTGAGAGACCGCCTCCGGCGTACCGGAACAGCAGATATGCTGATTCAGGCACAGCACCTCGTCGGTCTTTGCCATTACCAGATGCAAATCATGGGAAACCATCAGCACGCCACAGTTCAGCTCGCGCCGTAGCTGATCGATCAGATCGTAAAGCGCCACCTGGCCGTTCACGTCAACGCCCTGCGTCGGCTCGTCCAGCACCAGCAGCTGCGGCTGGTTGAGCAGGGCGCGGGCCAGCAGCACGCGCTGCATTTCCCCGCCGGAGAGCTTTTGCAGCGGCGCGTCCACCAGCTGTGCGGCCTGCACCCTTTTCAGCGCGGGCAGGATATCGCCGCGCTTGACGCCGCCGCGCAGCAGCATAAAGCGCTCGACGGTCAGCGGCAGCGTAGCGTCCAGATGAATTTTTTGCGGCACGTAGCCAATACGCAGCTGTTCGTGGCGCACCACGCTGCCTCGCGTTGGCGAAATCAGTCCCAGTACCACGCGCACCAGCGTAGACTTACCGGCACCGTTAGGCCCGAGCAGCGTTAATATTTTGCCCGGCTCCAGCGTCAGCGAAACGTTAGAAAGCACGGCGCGCTGACCAAAGCTGACGGAAATTTTTTCAAGGCTAATCAGTGAGGTCATAGTGATTACGGGTTGCAGAAGTTATCGAATGTTATAATATCACAATTCTTCGACCTGTCACGATGGACTGAATCATTATGTTACATAAAACCAAGCCCTTGTTAACGCTGCTTTCTGCCCTGGGATTTGCCGCTTCGCTGACCTCTACCGCCCAGGCTGCGGTAGTGGCCTCTGTTAAACCGTTGGGCTTTATCGCTGCCGCTATTGCCGATGGCGTTACGCCGGTGGAAATTTTACTGCCGGATGGGGCTTCAGAGCATGACTACGCGCTGCGTCCTTCGGACATTAAACGCCTGCAGAGCGCGGATCTTGTGGTCTGGATCGGGCCGGAAATGGAGGCTTTCTTGCCGAAGGCGGTCGCCGCGCTGCCCGCGCAAAAAAACCTCGAACTGGCTGAGTTAACGGCGGTTAAACCCCTGCTGGTTCGTGGGGCGGATGACGATGCGCACGAGCATGAGGAGGGCGCTGAAGCAGCGGATGAACATGCCCATGCGCACCACCACGGCGAATATAATATGCACTTGTGGATGTCCCCGGAAATCGCAAGGCAATCTGCGGTTGCAATCCATGCAAAATTATTGGAACTTATGCCGCAGAGCAGAGACAAACTAGACGCGAACCTGCAGCATTTTGAGGCAGAATTGGCCACGGCTGATACGCAAATAGCCGCTCAGCTTGAGCCGGTAAAAGGGAAGGGTTATTTCGTTTTTCACGATGCTTACACCTACTTTGAAAAACATTTCGGTCTGACTCCTGCGGGTCATTTTACCGTCAACCCTGAAATCCAGCCCGGCGCTCAGCGTTTACATCAAATTCGAACAGAGTTGGTTGAGCAAAAGGCCGTCTGCGTCTTTGCTGAGCCACAATTCAGGCCGGCCGTGATCGATGCTGTTGCCAGAGGAACCAAAGTGCGTACAGGAACGCTGGATCCGCTGGGAACGGACATCACTCCGGGAAGAGACAGCTATGTGAAATTCCTCTCACAGCTGTCCAGCCAGTACGCGAGCTGCCTGAAAGGAGCTTAGAGGAACTAATACGTGCAGCAAATTGCCCGCGCTGTCGCTATGGCGTTTAATACATTGCCGCGAACCCACCGCGTTATGCTGGGTTCGCTCACCGTTGTTACGCTGGCCGTCTCCGTATGGCGGCCTTTCGTTTACCATCCCACCGTCAGCGGTGAAAATCCGATCGTCAAAAGCATAGAGCTGGATAAAGAGCAGCTGCGTACGCTGTTGCCGGAAGCCAGCGAGCCAATCGATCAGGATATGCCTTCGCCTGATGACGACGTGCCGAAAGATGAGATAGACCAGGATGTGCCCAGCGAAACCGGCACGCATGATTACGTGGTGTCATCGGGAGATACGTTAAGCAGCGTTCTTAATCAGTATGGCATCGATATGGGAGATATCAACCAGCTGGTCAAGGTGGATAAGGATCTGCGTAACCTGCAAATTGGTCAGCAGCTCTCCTGGACGTTAACCGACGACGGCCAGCTGCAGCGGCTAACATGGGAAGCGTCGCGCCGCGAAACCCGCACCTACGATCGTTCCGGCAACACCTTTAAATCCTCCGCTGCGGTTCAGCAGGGCGAGTGGCAAAACAACGTGCTCTCCGGCACGGTGGAGGGCAGTTTCGTGACCAGCGCGCGAAACGCCGGGCTGAGCAGCGGCGAAATCAGCGCCGTGATCAAAGCGTTGCAGTGGCAGATGGACTTCCGTAAGTTGCGTAACGGCGACCGTTTCTCCGTGCTGATGTCGCGCGAGATGATGGATGGCAAGAGCCAGCAGAGCCGCCTTGCCGGCGTTCGTCTGCAAACCGGCGGCAAAGACTACTATGCGATTCGCGCTGCCGACGGCAAATTCTACGATCGCAGCGGCGCCGGACTGGCGCACGGCTTTATGCGCTTCCCGACGGCCAGACAGTATCGCGTGTCGTCCAACTTCAACCCGCATCGCCTGAATCCGGTGACCGGTCGTGTCGCGCCGCATAAGGGCGTGGACTTCGCTATCCCGCTGGGCACGCCGGTGCTGGCGGTAGGCGACGGTGAAGTGATCGTGGCGAAACGCAGCGGCGGCGCGGGCAACTATGTTGCCATTCGTCATGGCCGTCAGTATATGACGCGCTATATGCATATGAAAAAGCTGCTGGTGAAGCCAGGCGATAAAGTGAAGCGCGGCGAGCGCGTTGGTTTGAGCGGCAATACCGGTCGCTCAACGGGGCCGCATCTGCACTTTGAAGTCTGGATCAACAACCAGGCCGTCAATCCGCTTACGGCGAAGCTGCCGCGTATGGAAGGGCTGACCGGTAAAGACCGCAGCGATTATCTGGCGCAGGTTCGCGAAGTCACGCCACAGCTGCGCTTTAAGTAAGCATTAACTTTCCCGCGAAAAAAGCCGACGCTTTAGCCGTCGGCTTTTCTTTATGGGTAAAATGAGGCGGGCATTGCAAAATTGTGCGTCGGCACTATCATTAGCCGCTCAGAATTTGAGGCGAGTGCATGGAAAACAAGAAAAGCAATAATGAATTTATTCCCACCTTTCGGAAATCCTTTCTGCTGCCGCGCTATTGGGGAAGCTGGCTGGCGATTGGGCTTTGCGCCGGCATGGCCTGGCTACCGGCAAAAATGCGGGATCCGTTACTGGGCGCGCTGGGGCGCTTCGCCGGAAAATACGCGAAGAGCGCGCGACGTCGTGCGCAAATCAATTTGTTTTACTGTATGCCTGAGGTAGCAGAAGCCGATCGCGAAAAAATCATTGATGAAATGTTCGCCACGGCGCCGCAGTCTATAGTGATGATGGCCGAGCTGGCTCTGCGTCCGGCCCATGCAGTGCAGCGTATCACCTGGCATAATAAAGAAATTATTGAGCAGATCGGCGCGCAAAATCAGAACATCATCTTTCTGGTACCGCACGGCTGGGCAGTGGATATCCCGGCAATGGCGCTGGCTTCGGAAGGGCATAAAATGGCGGCCATGTTCCATCACCAGCGGAACCCGGTAATGGACTATATCTGGAACGCGGTGCGCCGCCGTTTTGGCGGCCGTATGCACTCCCGGGATAACGGCATCAAGCCGTTTATCAGCTCGGTGCGCCAGGGATACTGTGGCTATTACTTGCCGGATGAGGATCATGGCGCAGAGCACAGCGAATTCGTTGATTTCTTCGCCACCTACAAGGCCACGCTGCCTGCGTTAGGGAGGCTGATGAAGGTCTGCCGTGCCCGCGTGGTGCCGCTGTTCCCGGTTTACAACAGCAAAATGCATCGGCTGGATATCTATTTGCGCTCGCCAATGGACGATCTGCTGGCAGCGGATGATAAAACGCTGGCGCGCAGAATGAATGAGGAAGTGGAGCTTCTGGTGCGGCCTAATCCTGAGCAGTACGCCTGGATTTTGAAGCTGCTGAAGACCCGCAAAGAGGGTGAGACTGAGCCTTACCGCCGCAAAGATCTTTTCCCTAAAAAATAAAAAAAGCCCCGCCGTCTGGCGGGGCTTTCAGACTGCTGATAAACCTAAATAGCCGAGGCATCCTGCCGTTTTTTTACAGCAATTCGGCTGTTTCTCGGCGGCAGAGGCTGAGCGGATAAGCGGACCGTTTTCGCGCATGGACGCGCGAAACGAGCCTCCATGGACGGATTCACGGCGTGTCCGTGTTCCGATCTGCCTCTGCTGCTTTTCACCGGCCTGAAAGCGATTTGATGGCAGAGAATCAGTTTGTCGGCAACCCCAAAGCCCCGCCGTCTGGCGGGGCTTTTTTACTGTGCCAGCGCTATCCGTCGGTTACGCTCGCGCAGAAAGGCTTTCACCAGCCAGAACCAGAGCAGTCCGCAGGCCAGATTGACCAGGCTGAACCAAAAGCTGCCGCCGCTGAAATAGGCGCTTTTCACCGCTTCGATCCCTAACGTAAAGACCAGAATACTTACCATGCCCAGCATCGCGGCGACGCTGCCTTTGCCCGACGAGCTGGAAAACAGCGTCAGGCGGTAAAGGCCGGCGTTAACCAGCCCCGTGCCAAAACCGTACAGGCTCAGGCCTGCGGTAAGCCAGAGGTAGCTGTGGGCGTTCAGCGCGCTGGCAAGCGTTGCTACCGCCAGGCCAATCAGGATCGGCCACGCGGCCAGCTTCAGCGGCTGCTCAATCGGTACGCGGCCGGACAGGCGGCCCAGGGTCAGATTGCCGATAATCATCGCCACAAACACCGGCAGCTGGAGCAGCGCGTAGGTCATACGGGAAAGATGCTCGTCATGGATCAGGATCACCGGCGACAGCGCTACCCAGCCCAGGCAGGGAATACTGACCAGGCCGATAGCCAGCGAACCGCTCATCACCTGGCGATCCCGCACCAGGCCGAGATAGCCTTTGGCCAGCGACTTAACTGAAACGGAGGTGCTGCGGTCGCCCGCGGTTTCCGGCATCGTTCGCCACAGGCCGACCAGCGCCACCGCGCTGACGGCGCCGAACAGCCAGAACATCGTGCGCCATTCGCCCACCGAGAGAAAGGCGGCACCGGCCAGCGGGCCTGCCAACGGTGCCAGTAGCGCTACGTTAGCCATCAGCGCCATCATTTTCACGCTCAGGGCTTCGTTAAAGGCTTCCTGGATGGCGGCATAGCCGACCGCGCCAATAAAACAGAGGCTGGTGCCCTGCAGGAAGCGCATCAGAATAAACTGCCCGACGGAGCCGACCCAATGCGTCCCCACGCAGGCCAGGGTAAAAAAGGCCACGCCTGCCAGCATCACCGGCCTGCGGCCAAGCTTGTCGGAAAGCGGCCCCAGCAGCCATTGCAGCACGATGCCGCCGGCCAGATAGGCGGTTAGCGAGGCGGAAACCCATTCCGGGCCGACGCCGAACTCGTTGGTCACCAGCAGCATTCCGGGCTGGATCATGTCATGGGCGATATAGCTGGCGAACTCAAACAGCACCAGCGAAAGGGGAAAAATCAAATGGCGACGAGTAATGGCCGTCACCGGAACAAAAGCGGGCATTAAGGCTCCTTCCAGAGTAAACAGGATCTAAATCGCGACAGCATACGGGAGTTGTATGACGGGCGGATAAAAAGTTGCTGAAAAAATAGCGGAAAAGGGAACAGCAGGGTGGAAAAAGTTATCGGGCGCGAAGGCCCGATAACCGTAAGCGTTATTCTACCCGCAGCACGCGGCTGGTATTGGTGGTGCCGGTGGTGCTCATAACGTCGCCCTGGGTGACGATGACCAGATCGCCAGACATCAGGAAGCCTTTATCACGCAGCAGATTAATCGCATCATGCGCCGCAACCACGCCGTCATTGTTGCTGTCGAAATAGACCGGCGTCACGCCGCGATACAGCGCGGTGAGGTTTAACGTGTGCTCATGGCGCGACATCGCAAAAATCGGCAGGCCGGAAGTGATGCGTGAGGTCATCAGCGCGGTGCGGCCGGACTCCGTCATGGTGATAATCGCGGTAACGCCCTGAAGATGGTTGGCGGCGTACATCGCGGACATGGCGATGGCCTCTTCGATATTGTCGAACTGCACGTCCAGACGGTGCTTGGAGACGTTGATACTCGGGATTTTCTCCGCGCCAAGGCAGACCTTAGCCATGGCTGTGACGGTTTCCGCCGGATACTGGCCCGCTGCGGTTTCCGCCGACAGCATAACGGCATCGGTTCCGTCCAGCACGGCATTCGCCACGTCCATAACTTCTGCGCGCGTCGGCATAGGATTGGTGATCATCGACTCCATCATTTGGGTTGCGGTGATAACCGAACGGTTCAGCTGGCGAGCGCGGCGGATCAGCGCTTTCTGGATGCCGACCAGTTCCGGATCGCCAATTTCAACGCCCAAATCGCCCCTGGCGACCATCACCACGTCCGACGCCAGGATAATGTCATCCATGGCTTCCTGCGACGCTACGGCTTCCGCCCGTTCAACTTTAGACACGATTTTCGCCTCGCAGCCTGCTTCGCGAGCCAGACGGCGAGCGTAATTCAGATCTTCGCCGCAGCGTGGGAAGGAGACGGCCAGATAATCCACGTCGATTTTAGCGGCGGTGATAATGTCCGCTTTATCTTTTTCCGTCAGCGCGTCGGCAGACAGCCCGCCGCCCAGCTTATTGATGCCTTTATTATTGGAAAGCGGGCCGCCGACGGTGACTTCGGTAAAGACTTTCATGCCCTGGACTTCCAGTACTTTCAACTGTACGCGGCCGTCGTCCAGCAGCAGGATATCGCCCGGCACAACGTCGGCCGGCAGGCCTTTATAGTCGATGCCTACCTTTTCTTTATCGCCTTCGCCTTTACTCAGGCTGGCATCCAGCAAAAAGCGGTCGCCCTGGTTAAGGAAGACTTTGCCTTCTTTAAAGGTGGATACACGAATTTTAGGGCCCTGAAGATCGCCCAGAATGGCCACATGACGGCCCAGCTTTGCCGCAATTGCGCGCACGTTGCTGGCGCGCTGCATATGATCTTCTGGCGTCCCGTGTGAGAAGTTAAGTCGAACCACGTTGGCCCCGGCAGCGATAATTTTTTCGAGATTATTGTCGCGATCGGTAGCCGGACCCAGGGTGGTAACGATCTTGGTTCTTCTTAAACGTCGGGAGGTGGACTTTTGGATGATTGCTGTAGGGCTGGTCATTCGATGATCCTTTTGTTCTAACTGATTGATTAGCCTGATGTTTAATCGTGCGTGCCAGTGTGGGTCTACTTGTTGAGCATGCCTTAGCGTCTGTCCGTTGCTATCTGTTTAGCGCTTAAGGTGACACAAGTAGTGCTCCAAATACTGACACAAGGTAAACGCTTACACCTAAGGTACACCAAATGTTTGACACTGTTAAGACGACCTCAAGCCAAGCTCGACCTGTATTTACTCACGCTATCCGTAAAGCTGACTCGGTGGTTACTCATAGTGACCAGAGAGGAGTCCACATCTACCAGCAAGGCCCATCTGTGCGCACCATGACGCTAGGTCTCATCATGGAATTATCTATCGGTTCTGATTTAGCGTGTTGGTCGATTGTTAATTATAAAACTGCGGGTCCACATACCGTTCTCTATCACGTCAGTTATTTACTCCTCGATAACCGGGTTGCTCACGAGATTACCATTGAGTTGAACGCAAAAGAGGAGGGCGCTCTGTGATGTGTGCTGCTGAGTCTTTTTCTTTGAGTAACTTCCCGTGGTTCACATTGGTTATTTCATCTGTGCTTTTCGTCTACTTGCTGAGTTTGGTCTGTCTGGTCTACTGGTGCATGACAGCACCTGATTATGTTGATGCTGATTTCAATCCACACAGGGAAGGAAGCCATTTAACACCCACTTACGGGGGTGAGGAGGTAATTGCGACTCACGATTTGGGAGAGGGCAGCGTGTCCACTCAAAACGAGTCAAAAGGAATCACATCATGAACAATCAGTCATTATTGCTATCAAGGCTGGCTATACCACAACTCGTTAGACGTAAGGTCTCAGGCCGCTATACTGTGCGGCTTCGTAAAGTAGGCTCAGTGTCATCTCTGGTCAGTATTGGATTGCGCACCACGAACAAACAGGAAGCTGTAAAAAGAATGAATGGAGTAGCACAGACCGCGAAGGCTTTTCTTCTCGATAATCCACAGGCCACAGCAAGTGCCTTAAACGAACACCTCAAGAACATGGCCTTAACGTTCCTTACTGACAAGGTAGAGGACTTCTGGTCAGGTCTGGAGGTGGACCACATCGAAGACGCCAGCGTTAATCTGCGGTCACTCGCAAAGGAATCAATGACGGTAGACCAGCAAGCACACATCGTTAAGGCGTTGGAGGTCCTGCAAGCTGCTCGGAGTCGTGCACGCAGTGGGGACACTCAGCCTTTATTGTCAGTGCTGGCCTCGTTGAATGGTGATAATGATCAGGGAGTGCACAATGCAGACGCTCCAAAGCGAAATCTGAGAGATGACCAAGAGTCTAGCCCTACAGAATCCACACAGGAGCCTCTGTTTTTTAATGAATTGTCAGACCTCTACATAAAGGAACACAGCGTAAACCTCAAGCCAGCCAGCGTGAGAGACATTCAGTCCGCACATAAGGCACTCAAGCTGTTCACTGGTTCGATTGATTGGCGCACTCATACAAGGGCTGAGGTCTCCGCGATGCGAGATGCTATGCGTGACTCAGGGCGATACGCTGATGCTACGGTCAATAAGATGCTCGCTAAACTGTGCGCCGTTATGAATTGGGCCTATCAGAATGGACACATCAAACACGACTACACAAAGGGTCTGAAAGTGAAGGGCGTAAAGAGCGTGCGTCGTGCTTACTCTGAGGCTGAACTGGTCAAGGTGTTGGACCGGGTGATCACTGAACGTGAACCCAATAAGCGCCTCTTTGGTCTGGTCGCTACCATCACAGGAGCACGCGCCGGGGAACTCACACAGCTAACTAAGGCTGATGTAGTAGAGGAAGCTGGTCATCTCTGTATCGACATTAATGACAATGGCGACAAAAGCATTAAGAACGCTGCAAGTGCTCGTCTGGTCCCGCTGACAGATGGCGCTATGGGTTTCTCTCTGACCGAGTTCCGGGAGTGGGTCGCTGCGTTGCCGTCCAGTGATTCCCTTGTGTTCGGTATGTCCAGAGATACAGCGTCACAGTGGTTTAACAGGGAGGTCCTGCCGCAAGCACTGCCAGACCGTACAGGTGATCTTGTGTTGCACTCTCTGCGTCACACTATGGCCACCCTCTTTAAGAATGCTGGCGTTGCTGAGAGCCTCGCTGGTGACGTTCTTGGCCATAGCGGACAAGGGATTACCTTTGGTCTGTACGGTAAAGCAAAAGCCGTTGACCAGATGGCTAACGCTTTGGCTCAGGCTCTACGCTAAGGGCCACTCTTTGGGGCCGCTACGGTGGTACCTCTTTGTATTTGAATAATCATTCACTTTAATTGCATACAGTAAGGATATATCATTATGTCTAAATCTATCCGCGTCCCTGTGTTGCTGCTGCTCCTGCTGGTTGCTGCACTTTATGTTAACTTCGCTAAGGGCGCTGGAGTTAGTGCACAGACCGTTCCACTTATGGAAACCTTTAAAGCTGATGTAGGTGATACAGGCTATTACTTTGACGGTCACCGCTTGACCATTGCGGACCATCGAAACAATAGCGATATTCATATTGCAACTTGCGGTCTCGCTGCGATCCTGCCAATGACCAGCAAGGCGGGTCTAAAGTTTCACCTTTATATGTTCAATAACTGTTTAGGTGATGCCGATAAGGATTTCTCAAAGAGCCTGACAGCCCTCAAGGTGGAGGACAGCACAGGATACATGACCATTATCAGCGAGTACCTATCAGTGATGGGCTTACCGTCAATCTTTCAGGTCACCAAGGCAGAGTATAACGGCGCACCTTATGAGGTCATGGCGCTGGACTAATAGGCTGCGAGTTACTCTGAACGGACTGGCCCTTTGTGTGTCTTTAGGTTGGTGAAATAAAACCTTTTAAAATCAATTATTTCAATTGCAACTCAGTAATGGGAGACACTGACCAGACCTATTGATCCCATAAAGTGACAATTAGTCTGCAATTAACACCCACTAATGGGAGACACAATCTCTCGAAGGTAATCACGCTGGCTTTCAGGGTGGACACATTGACACGCTTTCCGGTCTAACTGACTGGCTCTTAGCTATCGGTCGATGAGTGATTATCTTTCTGATGAATGGTTGACATATTTATTATGACCATTCTCTACAGGGTGGAAACTCTATGATTACTTTAAGTCTCTTATAGTCTTATTAAAGATTTAAATAATAAGATTATAAATTCTAAGAGTAATCTTTAAGATTCCCTGTTGTACGATGGTCATCATGCGATAGCAACCATCCCTCTTAGGTCATCCCTGTATGATCATCTCAGCGCCTCAGCGATTACCTCAAGCAAACACACCTGGCCTAACTCAGTGCGTGGCTCTCCGCTGCTCATGTGCGGTCTGGTAAGTGTTTGACTTTAGGTGTACTGATGGTGTCCCACCTTTATATACAGACTGACCTGTTCTGGTGGTCCTGCTTATGGTTCCGGCTGTAGGTGGTCATCGGGTGTCTGTTAGTTTAAACGATAAGTATCCTATGAAACTTTCGTACGCCTCACTGACGACAACGGGTCATCCTCCATGTAGTAACTTTTGGTGACTATTAGTCTGAAAATTTAACTCACTAATGGGAGACCCTCCCGCCCCCCAGTGAAACCAAGGCCGTCCAAATAGGATGAGCCCATATATATCAATGACTTGCAATTAACACCCACTAATGGGAGACACACAGCCACACAATCCCGATCACCTCTCACGGTTCTCACTGACCCGCTCAGTTCCCGTAACTTTCAGGTGGTCTCTATGTGTGCTTGTGTGTCTCTCAACCTTGAATACCCCCCGCGCATCGCAGCGCATCCACTTTAATCAAACACAGTCATTCTGATTGTACTCTCTTTGCCTCTGGCGGTTCCCTTGTTGTGGGACTGTGTGGCTGCTGGAGGGTGCGAACTTAGAGAATGCAATCAAAAGGAAATACAACATGTCTACTTCAATTATCAACTTTGACCAGAACATTACAATGACCTCTCTCGACTTCCTCAATTCGGTTATCAATCCGGCACGAGAGGAAGCAGGGGAGAAGCCTCTTCGTAACAATGACTTTATCGGGCGCGTTAAGGATGAACTGAACGGTTACGAAAATTTCGTAATCGAATTGGTTACCCCTGCTGGCGGCGGTCGTGCAATGGAAAGTATTAACCTTAACGCTGACCAATTGTTACTGGTCGGTATGCGTGAATCCAAAGCGGTACGCTTAAAGGTCCTTGAGTACATCCGTAAGATAGAGGCTGTAAAGCAACGCCTAGAGGATGATAAGAAGCGCGTAGCCGTTCAATCAGCTAACCGCCGTGGTGTCACATGGGGTGACTTCTGCAAGGCTCACGACCTGCCAGCACAGCGTTTACTTCAAGCACTCAAGAAGTCTCGCGGTCTGTTCCGGTTCCGACCTGATGGGCGCGTAGAGGTGAACCCTCGTTATCGTGATTACTTCATTATCCTTAAGCCAACTGACAGGCGCTTTAGCCCGACCGGGATTAACTTTCGGTTCAATGCAAAGGGTCAGGAATACTTTAGCAATGATAAGGCGCTCGAAAAGTTCCGCACAGATTTAGTGGAGCAACTCGGGTCAGACTACCAGAAGCAGCAACTGTTACTGTCTCGCGCTCGTGCAGGTAAACCGGATGAACTCTGAGTTATTCACTTTTCAAAATGAAAAACCGTTCTTTAGGACCTCAGGTAAACCATTTTTAAATCAAGGGGTTAAATTGCACCTCACTAATGGGGGACTATCCCGACCCAATTATCACCCACTAATGTGAGACCACACCCAGCCCGGTTCTTACTGACTATGCTCAGTTCCCACGGCTCGTATTCATCTCTCATGGTGTTACAGACATTACCTTTCTATTCCTGATTAGAGGTCCAGACCGATTCCCTGCGGCCTCACTTTTTTGTATCAAATTTGATTCAGGTAACCACAGAGAGACCACTTAACAGCGCCTCACAACGGCTAACATTGGTCGCTCATTCCATCTCATCAAGAACTCAACCGGGCCGCTGCGGTGGACCAATGGCGAGCATTGAGTAGTCTCTCTGTGGTTACCTACCATCTCTCTTTCAGTACATCAATTAGCGTCCTACCGTGTCCCGTATGGGTCCGACAGCAAGCGCCTAACCGTTACCAACACTAGACAAATCCTACAAAACACACGGGTTGTCCTATCGTGCATTCCGCACAGGCGTCCTAACGTTTTCTTAAAGTTATCTTCCCGAGTAACGGCGGGTGTCTAGTGGCGAGCGGCTGAGGTCGCTAATTGATTTACTGAATCTCAATCCTACCAATCACCTACATCTTTCTACATCTCTCTCTCTTTAAGGATTCCCACCATGACCACTATTCAAACTAAGGCCGTGATAGACCGTAAAGCTCTCCGCGTCCACCTTACGGAGTGGCTCAAAGATCCTAAAGGCTACAGCGTTTCTATTGAGACCGTAGCCACCTTGACCAATAAGACTGTGCGCAACGTACAGCGGGACATTAAGCGTCTACAGGTCAAACAGGAACAGGAAGTTAAACTCTGCGAGACCCTTACAGGCTCCGACTTTGTGACCCTCCTAGCAAGTTACAACACTGCTCTAAGCGTGGTCGTTGTGAACACTCTGGCTGAACTCTACGCCGAACAAAAGGATTAACCCGCTATGACCATCCCTGACAAGTTCAACACAGCGACACCAGAAGGCCGTAAGGCTCTCAGATTAGCCACAGTAAGCAGCAAAGCATTGGCTGACAGATTAGCACTCGGACCGCTTGAAGGCCGCGAGAAGCTACCTAAACCCGCTCTATGTCACATGGCGATTGCTGCGGGTCTGACCCTGCGTGACTTCGTGTAATTAACATTAACTTAACATTTATTCAGAAGGTACAAATTATGTCTATTTCATATCGCAAACTCGACCTGACCCTAAGCGCCGATGAGCAAACCGTAATGCTCTTTGGTCAAGAGATGGCGACCAAGTATTTCACTGAGGTTGTCGTGGTGACCATGCTTAACAGTGTCGGTAATGACTTCGGTAAGAGCAACGCGATTCTAAACGCTCTGCACTCCGTTGGTCTGAACGCTGGCGACTACAGCAAGTATTCCCGAGAGTGGGCGCACAGTAACGCTGAGGCACGTAAAGAGGCTGACCGTAAGCGCATCGAGACCGAGCAACACCGTGAACGCATGGCTGCTATCCACGCTACGCCTGCTGAGATCGCTAAGGCCGTGGCTGAACGCAAACAGCGTGAAGAAGAGATTGCCCGTAAGTTCGGTGAGCACGGTCATCGTGCCGCATTCGGTTGTTAATTTCACTCAGCAAGTCAATCAATGGGTCTGCAATTCCGTGGGCCCGCCATGCACATTAAGTGCAATTCTATTCAAATCCAATTTAAGAGAAGGTATAAACCATGAGCAACATGTCTAATTCCGGTTTCCACACACTCGACTACAGTATTGCTAACCGTAACGCACCTACTGACAACGGCAAGACTACAGGCGTTATCAACACCGCTGACTATGCATCACCAATGGCTCGTAATAATGATGCTCAGGTAACCCGTAAGCCATTCCAAGGCCGTGACGCTGATTTAGAAAACAGTGAGGTCATTAAGATGCTTGACGGCACCGCTGACATTCTACAGGTGAACGGCACGGACCTGAACGGTAAGGGTCTGCCGGGTGGTAATGACTCGACCGCATACATTCAGGCTCTGGAAGAATCACTCAATGCTACGTTTAACGATGGTGAATTTGAGGCTGCTGTACGTGAGCACATCTTCCCTTGTGAGTTTCGTCCATATGGCACCAAGCCTACTCCACTGCGTACCCACACAATGGAAGATCGCAGCGTTATCTTGAAGAAGAACGGCTTGTTTAACCCGGCTGAGGACGCACCGACCGCTAAAGCTATTAAAGGCTCCGCTGTGATGGTCTCACCACTGCTGGTGCCTAATGAGGACAACGCTCAGAACACTGGCGCGTTTATCTCTGCGGCAACCTTCGTGTCTGATTTTGAGATGATGGGTGGTTATACTCACGGCGCTCTGGTGCAGTCAGTCGATAACATGATTGACCAATATAATCGTCTGATGTTCGGTAAAGTCGCGGAGGTTCTCGCTGCAACTCCTGATCTACAGACTGCGACTTACAGTAAACTGACAGGTAAACCCGCTGACCAAGCTGAGGACGTTCTCGATGCTCTCGCGTTGAATCTTCCTGTGCATCTGGGTGGTTCTCTGGACCAGTTCGCCTTGATGGTCCCTGCGAAACTTGAGGCCGTCTTAGAGCGTGCTGCTCAACGTGCTGGTCATGAAGACCTGTCCGACCTGCTGGGGTGTACTGTATGCCCTTACGTGGGTGAGGACACTGGCGTTTATCTACTGCCTAAACTGTTTGCGTCTATCTCTTTCCGTACCACTCAGGAAGGTGACGCAGTGCGAGTAATCGTATCCCGTGACTCTGGTCGTGCAGGTTACAACCTTGAGTTGGTCTCTGTGATTGACGTATTGGCTTCCGGCACTGTGCGTGTCAAAGAGAGTGCACATATGGAAGTTGAGGCTGACGCTTCGTTTCCTCTGGTGCATCGCATTACCTTCACTGAGTAACAGCACGTCAACTCTAAAACAAAACCGTGGCTCACCTGTTAAGCTAGGTGGGCCTTTTGGTTTATAACAAATCAACTCCTTACAGATGCCTCTGCGTGAATCTTGCAGGGTAATATCTCAGGTCATCTCACATAATTTAAGAGAAAGGGAGCTTTTCAGGAAATTTAGAAATCATCAAAATAATCAGAAAAGGATAACAACATGACTACCTCACAAAACCTAAGTTTATATAAAGATATAGAAGTTAGTGGCAAGGGCTAGTCGTGGTAAGCCCTTGCAATAGGATTTGAGATCAGTGACCGGGGTCACGGTCACGTAAAAGCTCATAACAAAAACAACAAATCAAAAAGGCCGGGAACGCATAAAATGCTGTTAGTATTCTTTCATCGACAGCAACACCTAGGCTGAAATCTCCAAGGCGAAATTCGGGTCTCCATATAGCGAAATACCTATTGATGATAGCTGAAATGTATGCAATAAATAATATGAGTGAGATGCTAAAACATGCCCCTACGCTATTTCCTACTCGGAAAATCCGAGATACCATCCAAGACCCACAGAGAGCTAATATGGATATTAAAAAACACATAATACAAATTGCGAGCATGTTCAATGATGCCATTGCAATTTGCTTCCATCCATAATTATCCATCACGCGATGCATTAAGGTTTCAAATGAAACGCAATTATCAGTTGTGCATTGTTTAGAATAAAGCAACCAGTTCTCTAAGCGTATCCTTAAGTAATATTCATGACTCGCATATACCATATATACCGCATGAAATATGAATATAGATATTAGTAGCATAAGAATGTATCTTTTATTCAGCATTTGGATTAAAGGTTTTTTAATGGTCGCTGATGCGTTGGATAGGTCTTTTGTCGTAATGGCCACTGTTTTCCCTTAGCATAAATTCTTAAAGATGATAAGTCCAAGTGTAATTTTATCTGATGTATCCATATGATTCAATAGGGTTTTTCTTGTATGAAAACTAAAGTCAATTCTACCTAGTTCTTAGTGATACTGTTCAAGGGTGTAGCAATGTTGATCTGGTTGCGGTTGAAAAGTGCACTCATAGACAGATTTGAAGGATATGGGGTTGCCAGTCGACCACACTGTATATAGCTTAAGCTGTATTAATAAAGCTCCAGGTAATGTGATATGGACATCAAAGAGTTTCCAGCAGGAGTTATTGAACAGTTAGGCTGGTATGTGTACCGCCTGATTGACCCTAGAGACGGCAGCACGTTCTACGTTGGAAAAGGTAAGGGTAATCGCGTATTCGCTCACATGCGGGGAGAGGTGGCAGCAGTAGACGACGATGAGTTAATCAGTAATAAACTTAAGCAACTTAGAGAAATCAGGTTGGCTGGCCTTGAGGTTATCCACGTTATCCATCGGCATGGTATGGTTGACGAGAAGACCGCCTATGAGGTTGAAGCTGCGCTCATTGATGCCTATCCGGGTTTAACAAACATCATGAGTGGCGCTGGTAGTAACGAGTTCGGCGCTGCGCACATTAAAGAGTTAATCGCTACGTATCAGCCCGAAACTATTGAGTTTCATCATAAGGTCCTGATGATTTCTGTGAACAGGAGTTCAAAGGATATAAATCTCTATGATGCTGTGCGTTTTAGTTGGCGTGTTAGCGTTGAGCGTGCCCGTAAAGCTGAGGTCATATTGGCGACAGTAAGGGGCATCGTGAGAGGTGTATATGTTGCTGATGAGTGGCTCAAGTCCACCCGTGAGAATTTCCCTGAGATACCATTGTGGGACACAAATGATGAATTTGAAGCTGCACAGAGTACCCGCTATGGGTTTCGTGGTAGAGAAGCTGACCCAGAAGTCACACGGCTTTATCTTGGTAAAAGGATTCCTGATGGCCTCAGGAAGAAGGGCGCTATGTCTCCTGTGAGATACTCTCCGGGATTTTGACATAGTTAACCTGCTATTTTATATGTAAGGAACTGACGTAATTATTTAGATCCATCATAATGCTAATATGAGGAAGTTCGATGAGCAGCTACGCCTACGATTATTTAAATGACTCTCTTATCTTAGACGGTTCATTGATTACGCGATTTTATGAAGGAATACCTGATTCGGTTTTGGAGCGAGAGCTCATTAGATACCGTGAGCATTGTCTAAGGTCCCTCCCAACTTTGAACAATGAGCTTCAGCATATAAATACCTCAAACAGGTGTTTGGCTACAGACAAAATGTCCACAGTTAAGACATTGAAGCAAGCAGCATTGTACCTTGAAGAAGCTGTAGTTACAGACCCAATATTTAAATTGACAGATTTCAGATCAGAGACAACAGAAGTATATTCAGCCTTTATGGGTATGGCGGCCACACCTAAAATAGATCGTGAAAAATTAGCAAGCGCCGCTATAAGGATAATTGAATTAAGGCCATTTGTAACGGGAGGGTATGTTAAAATTTATCCTGTAAGTTATGAACTTGAAAACGCCAAAGAAATTCCTTTGTTTTATTCTGAGGTAGGGTTTGAGGATTGCCTTTCTACAGTAGTTTTGGATAAGTACAAAGCTGCTGCCAAAGTTCGTACAGTTAAGAATGTTGAAGGTCAAATGTATATCATGAATTACCTAGACCTTTGCCGAAATATCAGCATTGATTTCAAAGGAATGCGAGGAGGATTCGGAATGGGTTATATGCTCAATCCTACTGAATTTGAACCTACAAATAATGCTCAGGTCTATACCATGATACAAAAAATGGTAACGGAGCCGCCCACTCAAGAAGTTTTCGATAGATGGGTTAACCAGTCTATAAATCGTACTGCAATTAATCATTATGTTGAATTAAGTAAGAGGGTTGCCTTATGTGATAGTTTAGGATGTATGTTTGGAACTGAGCACTCTTTTGAGAGCGACTTGCTTGATATGAATGCGAGACAATCTTCAATAATTGAGAACACGCTTAATTGCACTTTACAAATGGATGTCCCATTTTTAGACAAGGTTTCTTCGGTAGACCTAATGTCCATCAGAAATGATGATGGTGATTCATTTAATTCTTTTAGAGTTGAATTGGAAAAAGGTCTGCGACAAGCGCGTAATGAATCTGATCCATCGCGTATTCGAAATATAATTGAAGATACGCAGCATGAATTATTTGAAGTACAAACAAGTAAGATCACACCTCAGGTTAAAAACCTAAAGAAAATGCATTCATTAGATTTATCTATAATAACCGCCGGACTTGGTTTAAGTGTAGTAACCAATGGCTTTAGCTTGTTAGCGACCATGCTGGCAGCAGCCCACGGTTACAAATCATATACGGATTACAGGTCAAAGATTACTTCGAACCCATGTCATTTTTTATGGCGGGTAAAACAAGAGATGAAGTAATTCTCCCGAGAGCAACTCTTAGGGAAACGAGGCCCTTTGGTAAGTCAGATAGGGAGAAATGGATTTCCATATTTTTGTTGTTATTTTTATATTTTGCCAAGAGTGCTGATTTATTTAACAATAATTTGGATTTCTTAATATTGAGCAGTGTTTTTTCTTGCGGCAAGCAATGCTCATAACGAACTTATAGAGAATGTAGAGAAAAGCGAGGCTCCGATGTTTGCGATAATTATCTGGCTAAGATTAATAATGGATCAATCGAACGTGTCACGGTGTTTAATTCGGTAATAACGCTGTGGCAACTTTTAGTAAATCACTAGGATGGGTGCTGATTGGTAATGAAGGATGGGTAAGGCAAGAGGCGGCTGATGCTACTTACCGCTCACAGTCTCGCATTATGCCGAACGATCCGGTAACTCAGTGGCTCTTATTGCAATACTTAGAGCATACCCTAGGAAACAAGGAGGACTCACAGTGCGGTAAACGTTAAGTAACTACAGGTGGTCGATAGAACAAAGAGGGGGGGGGCGTTTGTCTAGAGCTTTAATTAACACCCACTAATGGGAGAGCACCTAAAATAATTCTTTACGGGATTACGATAGGCGCTGCCTTTAGTGAATTTAGATAGAACTTTATGATCATTGTCAACAGGTTTAATTGCGACTCACTATTGGGGGAGACTCAGAAGAAAATTTCTGTAGACGCTCTGACCCGCTTGTTGCTCGCTTCTTTTCAGGGTGGGGACATTGTTACGCTTCGCGGTCTCTATGACTGCTTCTCAGCTATCGGACAATGAGGGTAACTAGCTTTGTGGACTCATTGTCTACAGGGTGGAAAATCATAAAGATAATACTTTGAGTGGTGGTGATTATTAGCGATCAGCTAGACACCTTACTTTAAGTATTAACTTTAGGTTTTAAACCATAAGACCATAAAGACACTTTATAAACTTATTGTGTAAAAGAATTGATTTAATTAAAAGATAATACTCTAGCAACCATCCCTCTTTATTGCTCTCAGGGTTACTCTGACCTATTCGCTTCGATGCAACCAAGTGGATCACTATTTGACCACACCCACAGACACTATAGGACCCACGGAGGGAAACGCAATGTCTACCTTAAGCCTAGACCTGCGTGATTTCCTTATGCTCCTCTCCGTGCTCCTGTGGGCCTTAGACAAGCTGTGATAAACGTGGGTGACCCTTTAAGAAAATCTCACAGAAATCTGAGAGCATATCTAATAGAACAACTTCCCACTTTACCCCCGGTGGGTGCCTCTCTGCGGTCCTCTCAGGTCACCCCGTGTGATTACCCTTCCTTTATACGTTGCGTGTCTCTCCATGATTCCTATGGCGTCTGGTGGTGCATCTCAGTGCTACCAAGTGACACAAGGAGGAACACAAGAAGTGATACAAATTGATTGACAGGCTATGCAACTCTTTGATCTACTACAGGTCCTCCATCTAGTCACACCTCTTGAGTCGTTCTTCTTAAACGTCGAGTCATGGGGAGTTCCTTGTGTTTAAAAACCACGGATGAAAGGTCAGGCCGTCACCCGCGGTGCATCTGTGCACATCTATACTGATGAAACAAAGCGGGAACCGTTCTGTTTCTTTTAGTATTGGTTCTGCAGACGGGCGGCAAAGCCCTCAATGGATACAATACTGGGACGCGTGGCTGAAGTCACCACCTTGTCTCCGTCCGCCGCCGCAATTTTAACAGGCGGCGTAATCTCACCAGACGATCCGGTAGCAAAAAGGGAGCAAAAAGCTTAAGCGATTATTCCGATTCTGAAGAAAAAAACCGCCGAGAAAATGCCTTAAATTAGCCGTGTTTTCCGACAGACTGTAGCCACTCTGTACGCCGCTATTCTCACGGGCGCAGCATTTAATGCCAGAGCGAAGCCGCAAACCAACGGATAGTAGCGACTAATTTATCAACAGTAAGCATTCACAACGCTCGCGAAATAATTATCACTTAAGTTTATTATCCACAGAGAGGACTTTCACGCTTAAAACAAAAGTGGAATTTGGTCGCCGATGACAATGCCCAATGAGTAATAATGTTGACGTTAAAAAAACCAGGTGTTAAAACATAACCATATTATAACAATTGATTTATTATTTTGTATCAGGGGAATGACAATAATAACTTTTGTGAGGGTGTATGCCGTTCCAATACTATGAAGACGTTATCGAAGACCTGGACTTATATAAAATATCAAAAATCATCCTGGAAGGAAATGCTGATGGCAGAGTGCTTTATATCATTCGTAATGCGGTAGACCCGGCGGTCTGTGAAAAAATAAAAAGTAATTTTTATGAAATTATGCGGATAAAAGGCAATCACCGCCCGGATGACGGCTTTGTGAAAACAGAACAGATAGGTTCTTCACAATTCCATAAAACCGGAATGGAATACATCAATGCCACCCTGGAGTCGGATGCGGACGTTCTGAATTTATATCAGGGTATGTCTGATGATGTAGTGAGAACGCTTTATATGGATAAACAGCTGGAAAATTTCTTTTCTCAGGAAAAAATTTCTTATCGACCGTCGGCGTTTAAAAGCCATAATGCCAATTTTGCCACCACCAGACGATGGCTGGACAACGGTAATATGTCGTTATGGCCACATGATGACAGCGCCCAGTTAAAATTTGCTGAGCAAGACGGTTATGAAATTGCAGCGGCTAAAAACGTTATTTCTTCCAATCTGTGCGTTTGCGATGCTGCTAACGGCGGGGAACTGAAGGTGTGGAACTGTAGGCCGGATGACAATATCCGTAAAGAATTTGATGTTCTGGACACAGGTTATCCTTATCCATTGGCGTTCGCTGATAGCTTTGAAAGTTTCACAGTGCGTTTAAAACCTGGCGATCTTTATTTTCTCAATGCTTCCTATCTCCATGGCGTGACCAGTTCGGTAGAGAACGAGAGGATCAGCTCCGGTCGCTTTATCGGTTATATCGATAATAAAGTGGTCTGGTGGACGTAGAAAAATGGAAATAGATAATATTGTTCAGGATTTACAAGGGCAGGGTTACGCTAAGTTTAATCTTAAGAACTTCACAGATTTCACCATTGCTGAAGATGAGCTTAAAATTTTAAAGGCTAATTTTGCCGATATGCCTTTGGATACCTATTCTGAAGGAAATCGATTAAGAAATTATATTCAGGTTGCCTGGCAGAACAACGAGGTAACTTATGGAAAGTTTGAACCTTATCAGCAAACTAAAAGATATAATCCCGTAACAGGTGGCGTGGTCAGAGACTATCAAAATATCGGTGCGGAAATCCTCAAAACAGCGCTGTTCAATAAGATAGTGAAAACAGATATCGACATTGTAAAAAATATCGAAGACATGCCGCCCGTTGAAGAGTTAATGATTGGTGTACATCTGTTTCGCTATAACGCGGGAAAAGAACCGGCGTACAGTTCTCCTGCATGGCTACACAAAGATGATGAGGACGTCGTTTTTATGCATCTGGTGGATGTTTCGGAAGATCTTGTCGGCGGAGAAAGCATAATAGCTAAGCATCCTAAGAGGATTGACCGTGTATTAAGGATGAAAAAAACCTTTGATACGTTAGTGGTTAATCATCGCTGTTTTCATGCGGTCACGCCAATGAGTGTGCCAGAGGAATATGACGATAATGCATTTTTGCACAGGGATATCATCCTGGTAACTTTCCAAAAAAGGGAAACGGGTGAAGGTATTGAATGAAAATATAGCAATTGTTACCGGAAGTAATGGCGGTATTGGCAAAGAAATCGTTTACTCCCTGCTCGAGAGGAACTATCAGGTATTCGGACTGGATCTTGAAAACGATATAGTTCGTGATGGCTTTAAATTTATCAGAACGGATTTGATGGACCTGAATGCTCTGAATGAAAATTCATTCAATGACTTACCGTTCGGCGAATACAACCTTCTGATCAACGCTGCCGGTATCAGGGAGATCGTACCCTTGCTGGACCTGAGTCTTGAAAACTGGTCGGCTGTATATGCAATCAATACCACCGCGCCTTTTCTAATTTCGAGAAACTTTTGCAGAAAGCTGGTCGCACAAAACAAAGAGGGAAGTATTGTTAACATTGCTTCTGTAAGCGGGATTCTGGCTGAACCTGACAGAACCGCCTATGTCTCGTCGAAACATGCTTTAATTGGCCTGACAAAACAGTTCGCTCTGGAGTTTGGTCGTCAAGGAATAAGGTGTAACTCAGTATCACCGGCTATTACCCGTACGGGAATGACTGAACACTATTTTCATGAAGAAGCCACCATGAAAAAAATATACAGTGGAATGTATTCAACCCGAACAGGCGAACCCCAGGATATTGCCGCCGTGGTTAATCTGCTCTCCGACAGAAATTCGCAATTTATCAACGGCGCGAATTTTGTTATTGATGGCGGATGGACCTGCGGCAAAGATTTGTAATAGCGGTCTGTTAACAGCTGCGTTAAATAATTACTGGAGAATATCAGTGATCGAAACCGTATGGATTTCATGGGAAGAACAGCAGGGCCTGAAAAGACTGGCTGAAAGTTTTAAAGAGTTTGATGATGAGATGCTTTTTTCCTCGCTCTCAAGTCTGAAAGAACAAGTTAAAAATATCCTTAGCCCGGAGACGTTCGCCGCTCTAATTGGTTTTATGCCTGGTGAAGGAAATATTCTGCGCGTCAACGGTCTGCCTTTTGACTATAACGTTAAAGAGACACCTTATACCGGCTATGTTGATAACGCCGATCTGCCGATAGCCAGCGTCATGCAGTTTGCTGTTTTCGCAGCCTGCGGTATTTTCCCGATATCTTATCTGCGTGAGAACAAAGGGCTCCTGTTCCGTCACGTGGTGCCGACGCGAAAAAGGGCAAAAAGAGTCAGCTCTCACGGCAGCGCATTAACGTTGGATATGCATGTTTCAAATCCGATCCTGCCGATAATCCCGGAGGAAACCAATAATGTATCAGGTTCGCCGGAAATTTTATCTTTCTATGGTATACGCCCGGATCCGGACGTCTTCACAGAAGTCGTGGAGCTGGATGAGGTGTTGCAACAGCTTGAACAACGCGTTATTGACGAGCTATGTGAGAAAAAATACTACTTTCGGATGCCATCGTCATTTAATGGCGATGAGTTGAAAGGGCCGCTAGCTATCCTTGGCATCAAAGACGGGATGTACTACAACAGGACAGATATGGATACGGTTATTCCTGTTGACTATCCTGCGCTGGTCAGCTTAAACATTTTTATGGAAGCCACCAAGAAGGTTAAGCATTATCACCGCCTTCAGCTTCCACCAGGCGATATGTTGCTGTTTAAAAATCAGCGTACCCTGCATTCCCGACAGAAGTTTGTAGCCCGATATAACGGGCTGGATCGCTGGATGGTGCGCCTGTACGGTAGTGCAAACATGGCCCGCCATCACGCGGCAGATGAATCAAAAAGATACCTTGGGTTAACTTATTAATATTATGAAAAATCTTATCATCAGTGATTCAGTCGTCAACCTGAGTAAAATCGATGCGGCGCTGACCGATAACGCTTGCGTAGTGAAAGGTTACTATCCGGAAGAAGCGGATACTTCTCCCTTTGTTGCCATCGGCTCCAGTCTACATGAAGCTGTAGCCGACAGTGAAAATATTGTTATTTCACTCGAGGAAGATAAGTGGGACAACATATTACTGGGATTAGCAGGGATTCTTACCAGAATTTCGGAAGAAACTAAAATTTTCAACTATACCGCCCTCGATCAAGAGAAGTTAAAAATCTATACGCAATTTTTAACCTCAAAAAACCTTGTATTTATAAATAAGGTCTGATTCAGGTAGCCATTTCCCCGGTTTATGTTGCAAAAAAATAGAAGCTAACAAACGCTGCCTGGCTTTGCTGCGGGCGGCTTTTTTACATGGAAAAAAGTAATGATTACCGCGCAATTAGGCTCCTCACATTATTGTAGTTACAGAATTTTAACAGTAAGATAAAACGGCGATTAAAAAAATAATTTTCATTGGGAGTGAGCAATGCTTTCTAAAAAGTCCGCTGGTATCAAATCCTCTGCTGTCAGAGAATTGCTGAAATTCAGCAAAATTCCCGGTGTTATATCGCTTGCAGGAGGAATTCCTGCCACCGATCTTATCGATGTTGAAGGTATCGATACCGTTCTCAAAGATATTTTATCTCGTGAGCACAGAGGTTTATTCCAGTATAGCGTTACCGAAGGCGAGGAACACCTGCGTGAGCAGCTTTCTCGCTGGAACAGCGGGCATAATCTGAATGTGGATGCGGAAAGCATTATTATTACTAACGGGTCGCAACAGGCTATCGATCTTTTAAGTCGCGTTTTCCTTGAAAAGGGTGACAAAGTATTTGTTGAACGGCCAACTTATCTGGCGGCGCTGCAAATTTTTGGCTATACCGACGCCACGGTCGTTGAGCTGGAATATGATTCTGAAGGTATTGAACTGAACCTGCTGGAAAAAGAGATGGCGGCAGGCGGGGTGAAAATGGTTTACCTTACGCCAAACTTCGCCAACCCTACCGGTAATACCATCAGTTATGAACAGCGCGTGAAAATCGCTAAGCTGTCGCAACAATACCAGGTGGTTATTATTGAAGACGATCCTTATGGGCATCTGCGCTTCAGCGGTGACCCCGTTCCCTCAATATTTTCTGTCGCGCAAAGTCTGTTCGGTAAAAATCATAACGTCTGCTATATGTCCAGCTTCTCAAAAATCTTCTCACCAGGATTACGATTGGGCTGGCTGGCCGTGCCCGAACATTTCCACATGGCAACGGTTGTCGCCAAGCAGGCATTAGATTTGCATACTTCTACTTTAAATCAAAGCATAGCCGCACATTATATTGAGTCCGGTAGAATCAATGAAAGAGTGGAGATATTAAAGGCCACCTACAAAGACCGACGCGATTACCTGATTGGATCCTTACATGAATATTCAGGCGGCGATATCACGTGGAATACGCCTGATGGGGGAATGTTCCTGTGGTGTCACCTCGCGGAGGGTATCGACGCCTCGCAGCTTTTGCAGGAATGTATTAAAGAAAATGTCGTGTTCGTACCCGGAGAAGTGTTTTTTGCGCGGGATCCGCAAAAAAATTCACTGCGGCTCTCTTATTCCATGCTTACCGCAGAAACGGCGCGGGAAGCAGTGATACGAATTTCCAGGGCGCTGAAAAAAATAAAATAGTCCAATAAGGATCGTTAGCTTTACGGCTAATGGTTCTCGATCGCAGCGCGGCTTTTGCCGCCCTTAATCGTGCCTGCTGTTAATGAACGGGGCAGGTTACGTATGTAAAAAATGCAGCGGCAGACAGTAAAACATAAGATTATTTAGAGGGAAGTTTATGAATAAGCATGGCGATTATATCCTTCTGGTAGGGGCAGAAGTCCCTTTCCGCGAACGTGCCTTTGCCGGCGCTTTACGCGCTTCTGAAGGAATGGATGTTTTTACCGTCAGTAATACTATTTTTTCTCATACGCTTAAATATTTTGATGGCTATATTTGTGCACCCATCTCGGATCATGAGAAAGTTCTACAGGAAGTTATACGGTACGAGGAATTAACCGGAAGAACGCCGAGGGCGGTTATTCCTACCAATGATTTTACCGTAGTTACTGCTGCCTTCGTTGCTAAACATTACGGATTACCCCACAACGATCTCTCCGTTGTCGAAAGATGCAGAGATAAATTTATCATGCGGGAATGTTTGCAAGATGCGGGCCTGCCGGTGCCAAAATATTATCAGGTTGCCAAACTTGACGAGCTACGTAGCGCCGTTGCGCAGACAGGTTATCCGGCCATTATTAAACCACGCCTGATGGCGGGCAGCCTGGGCGTAATAAAAGTTTCTTCGGAAGAAGAGCTGGTGCGCGCTTTCGAAAAAAGCATTGCCGATGTCAAAAGCATCAATGGCGAAGCCAATGCCGACGAAAGTTTATTTATTGTCGAAGAATTTATCGCATATGAGTTTGAAGTCAGTGTGGAAGTCCTGAATACCCCTGATTTTAGCCGTGTTATTGGCGTGACGGATAAATACCTTGGCGCGCCGCCGCATTTCGTTGAACTGGGGCATGTAGTACCTTCCCGATTTACCTCCCATCGCGATCTTATTGAACTTGCTGAAAGAACCTGTCGTACGTTAGGGATTAAATACGGTATTGCTCATTTCGAAGCCAAAGTCAGCGCTAAGGGCGAGATTAAAATTATTGAAGTAGCCGCCAGGACGGGCGGTGATAGCATCATGAGTCTGGTTGAAAAGGTTTATGGCTATAACCCTTATCAGCTGCATGTCTCATCCTATATTAATCCTGAAATGGTTTTCGCTTCCCGCCTCGACTCCGCCAAAGGCATTGCCGCTATTGCTTTTATGAAAGCGGAAACGGGGAGGCTTACGCAGATAAACGTGCCTGCCTCGTTGCCTGAAGAAATCCTGCATCTCAATGTCATGGCCGTACAGGGCCAACAGATTTTTCCGCTGGACTCGTGGCGTAACCGGGAAGGTATTATCGAATTTTTCTGGCCGGGCGAAACGCAAAGTGAAACGCTGTTTACCCGACATCTTGAAATGGCAAAAACGCTTTCAGCGCAAACTTTTATAACGGAATCTGTGTAACAGAGTAAAGGAGTCGTTTTGGGCGCTTTTAATTTTCATAAATTCATCATTAGCAGAGGACTGGGCGCCCTTTGCGATCAGTTTCTGATGTTCGCCGTTCCTTTGGCTATCCTTAAATCAACCGGTTCGACCAGCCTGTCTGCTTTATCATTTGTTATCGAGTGGATACCCCGAGTGCTGTTTTTTCCGATTGCCGGAAGTTTACTGCAGGGGAAAAACTTCAAAAAAATATTTTTGTCGTTAGATGTCTTCAGATGCGCAGCCCTGGCGGCTGCTTTTTTACTGGTTAACATCACCGGCATATTTGCCACGCTGACCACGCTGATGGCCATCATGTCTCTGTGTTACGTCCTGAATTTTGTCTCGATCGAGTCCATTATACCGGCCAATGTTCCACGTGAAGAGTATGCCAGAGTGCATTCCAGGATACAGACGGTAGAGCAATTTTCACAGATCCTTGGGCCAGCCATCGCCATTGTTATTTATAGCCACGCACACGTAAATGGCATTCTTTTGATCTCGGCCGCGCTGTTTTTGCTGTCGGCCGCGAACCTTTTAACATTATCTATTGCCTCGCCTGAATCCGCAGGAGTGACTAAGGTCAAAGATATCCTGCGCTCTAATCGCGAAGCCTTTGTTTATCTTTTCGAAGACAAGAAAATTATTTATCTGTGCACTATGACATGGATTGTCAATATCATTTATGGCGTGGTTTTAGCTATCTCTCCGGCCGTTATCCTTAAGCATTTTAAGCTGGAGTCGGGAGCGTTAGGCCTGATGCAAAGCGTTGCGGCTTTAGCGTCAGTGCTGCTTTTTTACCTTATTCCTCGGTTGACGCTTCGCTTCAGCGTGACGCTGATTGGGCAACTTTCACTGTTAATCATATTAGCGAGCGGCCTGTTTCTTGGACTGGCAGGTAATTATTATGCTTACGTGGCGCTTTATGCGCTTCTGAGCGCCTTTGACGGAGGCTTCAGCGTTTATATCAGAATTATGCGTAGCACGATTATTCCTGCTGCAATTTTGTCCAGGGTAATCGGCGTGGTCGGCATGTTGAATTTGCTTTCTATTCCAGTAGGCGGCCTCGCCGTAAGCCTGCTCTCTGAAAAGACCACGCTGCAGAACATCATTCTACTGGCCTTTGCGCTCTCGTTTGTACTGACCATAGTCCTGCTTTTTGTTGGTCGACTAAAGTTTGGCTATAAAAAATATTTCCCTCAGGCGCCAAAAGAGGCGAGCTGATATTTTGCCATCGCTGATGCTCGCGTTCTGCAAGGGGGAAGGTTTAGCTCTCTTCGCGACATTCTGGATACTGCTGCATGGCGGATTATGAAAAGACTGGCGCAACTTCTGTTGTAACTTTAAACAGTGACAGTGCTTTTTTACTATCTGTTTCGTCGATTTCTTTTAAAGGCGAAATCGATGATTTTTTGCTGCGGTAAAAAGCGTTAGTTAACTGTCGTTGAGCTGCTTTTCGCTGATTTTAACGCATTATCCTCGTTATATTCCGTGTGCTTCTGGTCGGAACGCTTAGTAAGCGAGCGGAAATTTTAAGCACAAACTGCCTGTGTATTGGGCGGCAAAAAGCTTTGAGACTGGCTACTCTGTGCTGGCGGGGCGTCGCCAGGTTTACGCCGACCCGGCAAAAGCAGTACATTGTATTGAAAGAAAATTAAAAGCCTGACCGCGCTGGGATCCGCCGGTCGGGTTTATCCTGCAACGAGGAGAATAGAATGGCGGTTACACAAACAGCCCAGGCATGCGATCTGGTGATTTTTGGTGCCAAAGGCGACCTTGCACGCCGGAAACTGTTGCCTTCCCTGTACCAGCTGGAAAAAGCCGGACAAATCCATGAAGAGTCACGCATTATTGGCGTGGGCCGCGCGGAATGGGATAAAGCGGCTTATACCAAAGTCGTTCGTGAAGCGCTGGAAACCTTTATGAAGGAAACCATCGACGAGGCGCTTTGGGATAAGCTGAGCAGCCGACTCGACTTCTGTAATCTGGACGTTAATGACGCGGCCCACTTTACCAAACTGGGCAAAATGCTTGACCAGAAAAAGCGCGTCACCATCAACTACTTTGCTATGCCGCCGGGAACGTTCGGCGCTATCTGTAAAGGTCTGGGCACCGCTAAACTGAACGCGCAGCCTGCACGCGTCGTGATGGAGAAGCCGCTGGGCACCTCGCTGGAAACCTCGCGCGAGATCAACGATCAGGTGGGCGAATACTTCGAAGAGAACCAGGTTTTCCGTATCGACCATTATTTGGGAAAAGAGACGGTGCTGAACCTGCTGGCGCTGCGCTTCGCCAACTCGCTGTTTGCCTCTAACTGGGATAACCGCACCATCGATCACGTGCAGATTACCGTGGCGGAAGAGGTGGGTATCGAAGGACGCTGGGGTTACTTCGATAAAGCAGGCCAGATGCGCGATATGATCCAGAACCACCTGTTACAGGTTCTGACCATGATTGCGATGTCGCCGCCGGCCGATCTGACCGCTGACCGTATCCGCGATGAAAAAGTCAAAGTGCTGCGCTCGCTGCGCCGTATCGACCACACTAACGTGCGCGATAAAACCGTGCGCGGACAGTACACCTCCGGCTTTGTGCAGGGCAAAAAAGTCCCTGGCTATCTTGAGGAAGAAGACGCCAACAAATCCAGCAATACCGAAACCTTCGTCTCTATTCGTGTCGATATCGACGACTGGCGCTGGGCTGGCGTGCCGTTCTACCTGCGTACCGGCAAGCGTCTGCCGACCAAGTGTTCGGAAGTCGTGGTTTATTTTAAAAACCCGGCGCTGAATCTGTTTAAAGATTCCTGGCAGGAACTGCCGCAGAACAAGCTGACCATTCGTCTGCAGCCGGATGAAGGGGTGGATATCCAGATCCTGAATAAAGTACCGGGGCTGGATCACAAGCACAATCTGCAAACCACCAAACTGGATCTAAGCTTCTCGGAAACCTTTAACCAGTCGCACCTGGCCGACGCCTACGAGCGTCTGCTGCTGGAGACGATGCGCGGCATCCAGGCGCTGTTTGTACGTCGCGACGAGGTGGAAGAGGCCTGGAAGTGGGTCGATTCCATCATGGAAGCCTGGGCGGCCGATAACGAAGCGCCTAAACCGTATCAGGCCGGGACCTGGGGGCCGGTTGCCTCAGTCGCGATGATTACCCGCGACGGCCGTTCCTGGAACGAGTTCGAATAAAACGCTCGACTAACCCGCTTTGGCGGGTTTTTTTACGCCTGGCGTCGGCCTGTAAAAAATTGAACCGCAGTTTCAAAAATATCTTTGGCGCATGGACGCACCCGCTCATAATCCTGTATGGTAGCAGACGATCACTTTTCGGACGCCGCGCGCGTCGTTTTTGCCCGCCTTATTGAAGCAGGCAGGCCTGACAGGAGAAGCAGGACGATGAGTAACTGGGAAACAAGCGCTGAAAAAATTCTTACCACCGGGCCGGTCGTACCGGTCATCGTAGTCAACAAGCTGGAACATGCGGTGCCGATGGCGAAAGCGCTGGTCGCGGGCGGGGTGAAAGTGCTTGAGGTAACCTTGAGAACGGCCTGCGCAATGGATGCGATAAAAGCGATGATCGCAGAAGTGCCTGAAGCCATCGTCGGCGCGGGCACGGTGCTGAACGTGCAGCAGCTGCGGGAAGTGACCCAGGCGGGCGCGAAATTTGTTATCAGTCCCGGCATCACCGAGCCGCTGCTACAGGCTGCCGTGGAAGGGCCAATCCCGCTAATTCCGGGGATCAGTACCGTATCTGAGCTGATGGCCGGCATGGATCACGGCCTGCGCGAGTTTAAATTTTTCCCGGCGGAAGCCAACGGCGGCGTGAAAGCGCTCCAGGCCATCAGCGGACCTTTCCCACAGGTTCGCTTCTGTCCGACCGGCGGCATCTCTCCGGCCAACTACCGGGACTATCTGGCGCTGAAAAGCGTGCTGTGCATCGGCGGTTCGTGGCTGGTGCCGGCGGATGCGCTGGAAGCAGGGGATTACGATCGCATTACGCAGCTGGCTAAAGAGGCGGTAGCAGGCGCGCGCTAATGCCGTTCAGAGCGTAAAACTAAAAAAGGATGGCTGGCGGCCATCCTTTTTGCTGAGGCGGGTACAGCGCCGGCCGCCAGCTTTACAGAGGCGGGAGCGCATCAGCCGCTGATTTTACGCTAACGATGCAGAAGCGCGCACAGCGTCAACCGCTGACTTTTACGCCAGCAGCGCAGAAGCGGGGCAGCATCAGCCGCAGATTTTACGCTAATTATGCAGTAGCGCGCACGGCGTCAACCGCTGACTTTTACGCCAGCGGCGCAGGCGACAGCACGCTGCACGGCCTCATCAATATCGTCACCGGTTGCCAGCGCAACGCCCATGCGACGTTTGCCCTGAACTTCCGGCTTGCCGAACAGACGAAGCTGCAAGCCCGCGCCAAGTACCGTATCAAGATTGGCGAACTGCACGTTATCGCTGCTCAGTTCCGGCAGGATCACCGCCGAGGCCGCCGGGCCATACTGGCGGATGCCGCCAACGGGCAGGCCAAGAAAAGCGCGGACATGCAGCGCAAATTCCGAAAGATCCTGAGAAATCAGCGTTACCATGCCGGTGTCGTGCGGGCGAGGGGAAACCTCGCTAAACACCACTTCATCACCACAGACGAACAGCTCCACGCCAAACAGCCCGTGCCCGCCCAGCGCGGTAACCACTTTCTCGGCAATCTGCTGCGCGCGCTGTAAAGCCAGCTCGCTCATCTGCTGCGGCTGCCAGGATTCGCGGTAGTCGCCATCTTCCTGGCGGTGGCCAATCGGCGCACAGAAGTGGATCCCGTCGGCAGCGCTGACGGTCAGCAGCGTGATCTCAAAATCGAACTTCACTACGCCTTCCACTATCACCCGGCCTGCACCGGCGCGTCCGCCCTGTTGGGCATATTCCCATGCGGCAGCAAGCCCTGCGGCCTCGCGGATAAAACTTTGCCCCTTGCCGGAAGAGCTCATGACCGGCTTCACGATGCAGGGAAAGCCAATTTCCTGCGCGGCCTGATTAAAGTCCGCCACGTTGTCGGCAAAGCGATAAGAAGAGGTCGGCAGCGCCAGCTCTTCTGCAGCCAGGCGGCGGATACCTTCGCGGTTCATGGTCAGACGAGCGGCGCGAGCCGTCGGCACCACGCGCTGCCCCTGTTTTTCCAGCTCAATCAGCATATCGGTAGCGATGGCTTCGATTTCCGGCACGATATAGTCCGGACGCTCCTGCGCCACCAGCGCTTTCAGCGCCTCGCCATCCAGCATATTGATTACGTGACTGCGATGGGCGACATGCATCGCCGGTGCATCGGCATAGCGATCCACCGCAATGACTTCAACGCCCAGACGCTGACATTCCAGCGCCACTTCTTTACCCAGCTCGCCAGAGCCAAGCAGCATTACACGCGTTGCCGCAGGACGCAGCGCAGTACCAAGAGTTGTCATAAATCTCTACCTGATTAGAGGAAAAAATGCGGGCGCAGTATAAACGAAAACGATTGCGTCTTCATCCGATTTCCGGGCTTGAGAAAAATTCCCGGCCTGATATACTGTATAAAAATACAGTTAAACGAGGTGGGCACTATGGCTGTTGAAATCAAATATGTTGTCGTCAGAAAAGGTGAGGAAAAGATGACTTTCGCCAGTAAGAAAGAAGCCGACGCTTATGACAAAATGCTGGATATGGCCGAAGTGTTCTGCGACTGGCTGAGCGCTGCGCCATTGGATATGGATGAAAATCAGCGCGAGGCGTTGGGGATGTTCCTGTCGGAAAACAAAGATGCCGTGCAGCATATCCTGCGTACCAGCAAAATGCCGGAAGCGGAGTCCTCCCGTCCCGTTGCGTCAGTCGCTGCGTTAACCGCTGAGGATGCCGATGCCGATGCCGATGCCGATGCCGATGCGGAAGAGAAGAAGCCCAAAGCGGGGCGCATTAAAGCAGCCTGAGGCGGTCTCGTCTGTAGTATGTGACGTTGTGGCTTGTTTACCAGCCCTGTCGCTACCAGATGCCCTGATAAGAGGGCGTTATCAGTAGCAGCCTGTCCTCGGACAGGCTTTTTATCTTTCTGTTTAGCGTTTACAGACCACAGCTTTTCAGGTTCAGGCGATTGTCGCCTGCGCACAGCAGCGTTTCAGCGCGTGCATGGCTTCTTTCGCCGCATCGGAAGGCGAGCGCTGTTTAATCTCATCATTAAAGACTTCCAGCCCAACCGGCCCGCTGTAGCCTTCCGCTTCCAGATAGTCCAGCAGCGTATAGAGCGGGAAGTTGCCCTGGCCCGGCAACAGCCGATGGTGCCTTGCCGTTTCCACCAGTTCGCTGCCGGAAGGCAGCGTGGCTAAATCGGAAAGCTGTACCAGGAAAATTTTGTCCATCGGGATGCCGTTTAAGTCGGCCACGGTTCGGTTGCGTACAAAAATATGGAAGGCATCCACGACCAGGCCCAGATTAGGCTCGTTAATACGCTGTACCAGCTGCCAGGCGGCGGCCGTAGTATTGATATGGGTGCTCCATGCCATCGCCTCAAAGGCGACCCGCAGCCCACGCTTTCCCGCTTCCTGCGCCAGCCAGCGAATATCCTCTTCTTCACGCCCGGCGATACACTCTTTTTGCGTAGAGGCTGGCGTCAGCAGGGTGGTGGCGCCCAGCGCCGCCGCTGTCTCCATCATTTTCAGCGCGTCGCGGCGTTTTTCCTCGCGCTGATCGTCCGGTGCGCCGTCAAAATCCAGCAGCACCTGGTAATCCGTCAGGGCAAGCCGCTGTTCCTCAAGCAGGCTGGCTACAGCCTGAGGCGTACCTTCAGCCGGGTCCACATCCTGCCGCCACAATTCCAGCTGGCTGAAGCCAGCCTGAGCGGCGGCGATAATTTTCTCTTCCGTTGTGCCGCTCAGTAAAACCGTATTAATAAAAAGTGGATTATGTTGAAAACGCATCCTGTTCCCCTTAAAGCTCAATAGCAAAAAAATGGACAGAGAGCCGGTAAACGGTCCGACCTTTTGACTCTCGCCTGCTGACAAGTATAGCGACCTGTGCCGATTCGCCAGCCTCATCAGCGCGCTAAAGGTTTTCCAGGCTTTGCCTGACTTGACGCTTCCTGACGTTAGCCGCTCTATGCTGGTTTTTTTACAATAAGGAGAGCATATGACTAACTGGCTGCAACAAATTCAAACCGTGTTAGGGAAAGGCAAGGGCGGCGGCGAGGGCCTGAGTAAAATGCTGGCGCCGGGCGCTTTAGGCGGCCTGGCCGGGCTGCTGATCGCCAATAAATCTTCCCGTAACCTGCTGAGCAAATACGGTAAAAACGCGCTGATTATTGGCGGCAGCGCGGCGGCGGGCGCGCTGCTCTGGAACAAGTACAAGCAGCGCGTCAGCGAAACGCATCGTGAAGAGCCGCAGTTTGGGCAGCAGGCCACCGCAGTGGACAGACGCGCGGAGCGGCTGGTGCAGGCGCTGGTGTTTGCGGCAAAAAGCGACGGGCATATTGACGGCGAAGAACGTAAGGCCATCAATGAGCATATTCATCAGGCGGGGCTGGGCGCGGAAGGCGAGCAGCTGTTGCAGCGCGCTATCGATATGCCGCTGGATCCTAAAATGCTGGCGCAGGATGTGAAAAACGAAGAGGAAGCGCTGGAACTCTACTTCCTCAGTAATCTGGTCATTGATGTCGATCACTTTATGGAGCGCAGCTATCTGCAGGCGCTGGGCGACGAGCTGAAAATTCCGCAGGACGTCCGCGAGAGCATGGCGAAAGATATCCAGCAGGAGAAGCAAAAGCTGGTCGCCTGACTCTTTCCGGGCGCCTTACCCGGCCCGGAAAGCTTTTTTAACGTTGTTTATCAACTCTTGTCAACGCGCTGCGCTTGGCAATCACCGCCGTAGCTGCCACCCTTACTCTGTATAACTGATTCAGGGGGGCAGCAAATGATAAAACCACCAGTCGCTAAAAAAATACCTTACGAGATGAGCGCGCACGGCGAGACGCGCATAGACAATTACTATTGGCTGCGTGACGACAAGCGTGAAGATACGGCCGTGCTGGACTACCTGCATGCGGAAAACGACTACGGGCAGGCCGTAATGCAGACGCAGCAGGCGCTGCAGGAAAAATTACTGAAAGAGATGGTCGATCGCGTGCCGCAGCGCGACAGTTCCGTTCCCTATGTCAAAAACGGCTATCGCTACCAGCGACGCTATGATGAGGGCAACGAATATGCCGTCTACACCCGCCAGCCGGAAGAAACCGCCACGCCGGAAGAGTGGGAGGTGCTCGTTGACGGCAACCAGCGCGCCGCCCACAGCGAATTTTATACGCTGGGCGGCCTCGGCATCAGCCCAAACAATGAAGTGATGGCGCTGGCGGAGGATTTTCTGTCGCGCCGTCAGTACGGCATCCGCTTCCGCAACCTTAAAACCGGCAACTGGTATCCGGAGGTGTTGGATCACGTCTCTTCCAGCTTCGTCTGGGCCAGCGACAGCCGCACTTTTTACTATGTGCTGAAGGATAAACAGACGCTGCTGCCCTGGCAGGTATGGCGTCACCGGCTGGGCACCCCACAGCGGGATGACGAACTGGTCTATGAAGAGCAGGATGAGACTTTTTACGTCAGCCTGCATAAAACGATGTCCGAGCACTTTATTCTGATTGTGCTCAATAGCACCACTACCAGCGAAATCCGGCTGCTGGACGCTGAATTTGCCGATGCACAGCCGCAAATTTTCTGCCCGCGCCGTAAGGATCACGAATACAGCCTGGATCATTACGATCACCATTTTTACGTGCGATCCAACCGCGAAGGCAAAAATTTCGGCCTGTATCTCACCGATCATGTGAAAGAGGAAAAATGGCAAACGCTGATTGCGCCGCGCGATCACGTTATGCTGGAGGATTTTGCGCTGTTTCGCGACTGGCTGGTGGTGGAAGAGCGTCAGCGCGGCCTGACCAGCCTGCGGCAGATTAACTGGCAGAGCGGAGAAGATTACGGTATCGCTTTTGACGATCCGGCCTATGTCACCTGGCTTTCCGTCAATCCCACGGCGAATACCAGCAAGCTGCGCTATGGCTACTCCTCAATGACCACGCCGGATACGCTGTTCGAGCTGGATATGGACAGCGGCGAGCGGAAAATCCTCAAGCAGACGGAAGTTAAGGGTTTTGACGCCAACGACTACCGCAGCGAACATCACTGGATCAAGGCCCGTGACGGCGTGGAAGTGCCCGTTTCGCTGGTCTATCACCGTCAGCACTATCGACCTGGTAAGAGCCCGATGCTGGTTTACGGCTATGGCTCTTACGGCAGCTGTATGGATGCGGACTTCAGCTCCAGCCGCCTGAGCCTGTTGGATCGCGGCTTCGTCTTCGCGCTGGCGCACATTCGCGGCGGCGGCGAGCTGGGCCAGCAGTGGTACGAAGATGGCAAATTGCTGAACAAGCTCAATACCTTCCATGATTTTATCGACGTGACCAATACGCTGGTGGAAAAAGGCTATGGTAACCCGGAAAAGCTCTATGCCATGGGCGGCAGCGCTGGCGGCCTGCTGATGGGCGCAGTTATCAATATGGCGCCGACGCGCTTTCACGGCGTGGTGGCGCAGGTGCCGTTTGTGGATGTGGTCACCACGATGCTGGACGAATCTATCCCGCTGACCACGGGAGAATATGATGAGTGGGGCAATCCGGCGGACGAGCGTTACTATCGCTATATGCGTCAGTACAGCCCTTATGACTGCGTCACCGCGCAGCACTATCCGCATATGTTGGTGACCACCGGACTGCATGATTCCCAGGTTCAGTATTGGGAACCGGCCAAATGGGTTGCGAAGCTGCGCGAGCTTAAAACGGACGATAATCTGCTGCTGCTTTGTACCGATATGGATGCGGGGCACGGCGGTAAATCAGGCCGTTTTAAATCTTATGAGGGCGTGGCGCTGGAATACGCTTTCCTGATTGGCCTGGCGCAGGAGACGCTAAGCGCCGCCAGCGCCCGTTAATCCGCCGACAGAGCCCTTTCCATCGCGCTTTTGAGATCGGGCTTCAGATCCGGGATATTTTTTAGCATCCACTTCAGGTATCCCGGATCGCGCTTCACCACATCATCAATACGGCTACCGCGATATTTGCCGAACGGGAAAGTGGCGCTGGAGCCGCGAACCTGCATCCGGCGCACCATTTCTGGCGCATCCCAGCCGGAAAATTCCATAATACGGATCAGCAAAGCCGCCGTAACGTAGCAGTCGTACAGTGCCCGGTGAGCGTGGAGATCCGCTGGCGGCGTCACGTCCAGCTGTAAAGCTTCACGCAGCGCCTGGTTGCCGTATTTTTTTCCGGGCCACAGGCCTCTCGCCAGCGTCATAGTACAAATCCATTCGCCCGGCATTTCCGGCAGCATCCGACGGTCAAAGCTGGCATTGTGAGCGACGTAGTAAGGGCTGCCGTGATAGCGGCCAATCGCTTCTTCAATGGTGGGCTTGCCCAGCACCATCGTTTCAGTGATGCGGTGGATGGCCATAGCCTGACGGCTGATGGGCCGATCCGGACTGATCAGATCGCTCATAGGGTTCACGATCCTGCCGTCGATAACGTCAACGGAGGCGACTTCCACTACGCCGCCCTGCAAGCCACAGGTTTCGGTATCTATTACGCGTAACATAATTTCTCTCTTTCAGAGGGCGGTAGCCGTGCGTAAATCGTGCACTTCGCCCTGCCATTTGCTGTCCTGACGCCGGGCAATAACCAGCTGCTCGCCGCTACCGCCAGCGATAATCTGACGGCCATTTTCATCCCAGACGGCGCTTTTCCCCGCGCTGTCAAAACCGCCCGTGGGCAGAGCGTGGTTAGCCATCAGCACGGCAATATTGAACTTACGCGACCAGCGCGCCAGGTATTCGCAATCCTTGTGATAACCTTTTTCAGAAAGGAGCACGCTGGTGGCATAAAGATTAGCGCCACGATGCGCGGCATCGCGAGCGTAGTCTTCCACGCTGATATCGGCGCAGACCGCCATCGCCACATGATGATGTTGGTAGCCAAACACGGGAACGCTTTGTCCGGGATGGAAGAAGGGTTTTTCCGCCTCTACCAGATTGCGTTTAAAATAGGCCAGGCGCGTGCCGTCAGGCAAAAAAGCCAGCGCGCAAAGGCGTATTTTATCGCCATCCTGCAAAGGAACGCCGGTAACAATACTCATACGGTATTCTGTCGCCGCTTCGGCAAAAGCGTTAAGGCGCACATCGTCTATCGACATCGCCAGCTGGCTGGCAAGCGCAAGCTCATAGCCGGTGATGGAAAGCTCCGGGAACAGCAGTAAATCAACCTGATGTTCAGCGGCCTGACGAACAAAAGCCAGATGGCGTTCTATATTCCACTCGATTTCTCCGGGACGAGACCCTGATTGCGCGGCGGCGATGCTCCAGACGGACATAAATATACTCGCGATACGGTTTTTGAGACGTTATCTCAACCGAAGCGACCAGGAAACACAAGTTATTCGCGTAACTATTTTTGCTTCGGCTCATACGGCAGGCGGGAAAGGCTGAGCGACGCCTGTCGATAATGCGTCAGCCGCTGACGAAACCAGTCGCGCAGGGCCTCCGGCTGCTCGCGCTCCACCATCTCCGCCACGACCGGCATATTGTAGCGCTCTTTAAACGCCACGCCTGCGGCAGCTATATCAACATTGATTTTGTCTTTTTCTTCCTGCGGCAGCACCGCCAGATTGTAGTTCATGATGGCCTCCATTGACTCGCGGCAAAAATAAAGCAGACGGCCGCGTTTCGCAAGCCTGACGGCGGGGTAAAGCCCTTGAACTACTCGACACTTTATTGGTAGCGGAGTATTCTTTCGGCCTTGTCGCAGCCCCGGGCTGCACCAAACGGGATGGATTCAATGCGTAGGTCAATGATTTTCGCGCTGGCGCTGAGTGCCGCCGCTTTTTCACAGCAGGTTTCTGCTCACGCCCACCTTAAAAGCCAGTACCCGGCAGCGAATGCCAATGTGGAAGCTTCGCCGCAGGCGCTGACGCTGACGTTTTCGGAAGATATCGAACCGGCTTTCAGCGGCGTTGAGGTCACGAACGGTCAGCAGCAGGCCATGCCGCTCTCCGAAGCCGAGCGTGCACCAAAGCAGCATAATCAGCTAATCGTGCCGCTGGCGAAGCCGCTGAGCAGCGGACAGTATCAGGTCAACTGGCATGTGCTGTCGGTTGATGGTCATAAAACTAAAGGAACCTACACCTTTAGCGTGCAGTAATATGTCCCTCAGCCTGTTTTATCTGCTTTCTCGCTGGCTGCATTTTGCCGCGTTGATGACGCTGACGGGCGGCGCAATCTACACCACGCTGTTGGCGCCCGCGCGTTTCCGGCCGCATCTGGCACGGCGTCTTCACCGGCTGCTGGTGGCGGCTTCGCTGCTTGCGCTGGCAACGGCGATAATGCTGCTGGTGGCGCAAACCGGTCTGATGGCCGACGGCTGGCGCGATATTGGCGATAGCGCCATATGGCAGGCGGTGCTGCAAACGCGTTTCGGGCAGGCCTGGCAATGGCAGCTGCTCGCCGCGCTGTTGGGCGTCGTCGCCTTATCAGCCAGGGGACAGCTGCGGCAGTGGCTGTTATTACTGAGTGGGGCGGGGCAGCTGGTTGGGCTGGCCTTTGTGGGCCATGCGACCATGCTGGATGGCGCGGCCGGTTGGCTACAGCGTCTGAATCATAGCGTACATCTGCTGTCGGCTGCCTTCTGGGCGGGCGGCCTGCTCCCGGTAGTGATTTTGATGCGCGATATGGCGCGTTTCCCGGCGGGCTATGACGCTATCCGTACGCTGATGCGCTTTTCCCGTTACGGTCATCTGGCTGTGGCATTGGTTATTATCAGCGGCACGATTGACGCTTTTATCCTGCTGCCTGGCTGGCCGCCGGCATTTGGGCGCTACAGCCAGCTGTTGCTGCTGAAGGCGCTATTGGTAGCGGTGATGTGCGGCGTCGCGCTGTTTAATCGTTACTGGCTGGTGCCGCGCTTTCAGCCCGACGGGGACCGCGCCCGGCACCTTTTTATCCTGACCACGCTGGCCGAGCTGCTGCTTGCCGCGCTGGTAATAGCGCTGGTGAGCGTCTTTGCTACTCTGGAGCCAGCCTGAATTTTTACCGCCTGCTGTTGGGCGTTTCTACAAGAGGTAGTGCAACATCATGAAAAAATTAGTCGGCCTGATGCTAGCTTTAAGTTTTTGTTCCAGCGCGATGGCGTCAGAGGTGATTACCGTCAGCCGCTTTGAAGTGGGCAAGGACAAATGGGCCTTTAACCGCGAAGAGGTGATGCTAACCTGTACCAAAGACGGCGCGCTGTACGCAATTAATCCCAGCACGCTGATGCAGTATCCGCTGAACGATATCGCAAAGCAGCAGCTGAAAAGCGGGCAGGTGAAAGGCCAGCCGATCGACGTTATTCAGATTGATGACCCTGCGCAGCCGGGCCAGAAAAAGAGCCTGACGCCAATTATTGAGCGTGCGCAAAAGCTGTGTGATTAAACGTTTTGCCGCGCTGGCTTCCCGGCCAGCGCGGTAGCAGTAATTGTCCACTCCTGCCATCTTGTCACTGTTTCTGCCGTTACGATCACAGAGCTGTCATATTTTAGCTGGCCCTGAACCATACAGCTGGAAAATCTCCGCGCCTGAACTACCTTATAAAGAGCAAGGCGTCATAGCCTGCATAAATGCCAACTTTTAGCGCACGGCTCCTACCAGAGCCATTCCCCTGGACCAAAGACAGGAATCGTCTTTGGTCTTTTTTTGTTTAGGATTTTTAAACAGTAACTTACATTTAAATCAATCATTTAAGATCCCCCCAGTTGCACCTTATTACCCCCTGTAAGAACCTATGTAGACACTTTGTAGTCACTTTTTTGGGCCATTCTTGCCAGCAGATTGTTGGTCACGGCCTCTTCCAGATGATCAGGCGCAAAGTGTGCATTACGCATAGTTACCCTGATATCGAAATGCCCCAGGATGCGCTGCAGTACTACAATATTGCCACCGGCCATCATAAAGTGGCTGGCAAAGCCGTGACGCACGCCGTGGCTCATTTGGCCTTCTGGTAACTATTACGAAGCATTAATCGCGCAAAGTGATATAAAGCCTTTTGAATTTCTTAGTGAACGCCATCAATTAGGTCTGATACTCAGGAAACTGAATGATGTTGATAGTGTGATTATTGAGTATGTTCTTAGACCAGAAGCACATGCTGACAGTGTCCGGGTTAAAGGAGATTTCAGTATCAACGAAAGTTATTTTCCTGAGATACTGAAACGGCTGGATGAAATGATTACGTGGCAGAATTAAACATCCCGGCATCAGGTATGTTTATCAGATAATCCCCGCCGGGCGGGGATTGGTATCATGCTGGCTTTCCCGGCCAGACAATATCCGGCGTGCCGGTATCAACGGTCTGCACGTACTTCATGCACGCGGTCAGTAATGCCTTAATTTGAGCGTAGTCCGGCAACGTGATTCAGCCCGACCACTCTCGCGTGCCAGAATTACGTTGAATTAAGGTTGCCGGACTGTTTTTTAAATGTATAACTTAATTATTTTTTAAAGGAAAAAAAGAAATAAATTATCCAGTTTATAGCGGGGGTGATAGGATGCTATTCTGCAATGACTCATAAGGGACTTATAAAGCCATGGCTTACATCGATGCTAATCTTATCAAAAACGAAACGCTGCTTTATCGCGGTGAGGTAACATTATGGGCCTTACTGCCCTGGGTGATTTGGGGTGTCATTTTAGGCGCTATTACGGCAGGTTTAGGGTTATTGTTGATACCTTTTGGCTATTTTGTAATACGTTCTAACGAAGCCGGGATAACGGACAGACGCGTAATTGCTAAAACTGGTATTATCAAGCGAGATACAATCGAGATAGGGTTGAATAAAGTTTCCAGTCTGCAAATAAAACAAAGTATCGCAGGCCGTATTCTCGGCTATGGTTCTTTAATTATTTGCGATGTAGGTGCATCCCGTGCCCCTATAAAGTATATAAAGGATCCTATGGCGTTCAGACGCCGTTTTTTTGAGCTACAGGAAGAGAATGACGTGAAGTAATCGCGCAGCACGTACAGTCTAACCCAGCCGAAGCGCTGGGTTTTTTATCGGCTGAAGACTGTAATGCTGCATTGTTTAATGCATAGTGGTAGCTGTATATTCGGCTACCATATTGAATAATGCCAGAAAGCTTTTTTTGCCGACTGGCGTAATGGCAGCGGACAGCTCATCCATCCCTCGCGGCAGCGTCAGGAAAAATGCAGTTAGTTGCCTGGCAGAAGCAAGCCTCAGCTATCTGCCGGGCTTGCTTTATGCGTCGGCTGCCTGAAAAAGTATTTATGATGTACTTTCGGGATAACCCAGCGGGTAAAAAGGACATCGCGTTAAGCAGAGAAGTGGGTCTTCCGTACAATTATTACCAGGGGAAACGGCCCCCTACGTTTAACTCCTCAGAACCAAAATCAGGTGATTCTCCTCGTCTTGCCCGAATTTTTTCATCTTTTGTCGGCTTATGTGTATCGGCCCTGCTGGGGGTTTTTCCCGGAAGGCTATCACAGCCAAACCCTTTGCAAATTTTCAGGGGAGGCGTCTTGTCCTGAGGCGGTGGGTTTGAGCATGCCGCAAGGGTAAGGGAAAGGCTCACCAGTACAATATATTTCATTAACATTTTAAGTTCCTTTTAATAATGCCAGTTCCCATAGTAATGCTGACAATTTAAACAAAGCGTCTACGAGTACAAATTAATCGTTTGCGGCACTGGCACTATCCGTTAGTGCAATGGCCATACGCATTTTTTTGCTACTTAACCTAATTTTTTCAATTCTGTTGCCGATAAGAGCCTCTGACTATTGTAGTTTCAGCCTGCCAATATGAGTAACGGCTGGTCTGTTTTTTAAACACATGGTGTTTTTTAACAAGGAATAAAAAATGAAAAAAGTAGTAAAATGGGTGTTCTTCATTATCGTTGCGCTAATTGTGGTTCGCGCGCTTACCGGCCCCAGCGAGCAGAGTAAAAACGCGGCAAATACCGGCCAGGCGCAGCAGGGTAGCGCGACAGCATCCTCTTCACCGCAAAAAGAGGTTTACCATGTTTCCGCCACTAAACTTTTTAAAGATTATGAAGCAAACGAAGTTGCCACAGATGAGGCGATGAAAGGGAAACTTATTGCCGTAACGGGCACGGTACAGTCTATCGATAAAGATTTTACCAATGCCATTATTATCAGACTGAAAACCCCGAATCAGTTTATGGCCGCCAGTATGGAGATGCAGGATTCTGAGAAAAACACGGCTTTAACGCTCAAGAAGGGCAGTCAGGTTGAGGTGGTTTGTCAGCGCATGTCACGCGTTATCGGCACGCCTTCTGGCCGTCGCTGCGTATTTAATTAACGTGCGCACGGACTATTTCTGAAACACAGCCCGGCTTCCGGCTGGCTTAAAATAGCGTGAACGCCCTGGCCACCGAGCCGGGGCTTATTTTTGCCGCAGCAGGCGCAAAGTAAGCTATCAATTTAACAGGGTCAAACTATCCCGGAAATAAGGGCCGCATCCCGTATTAAGCGGTCTGGATTATCGGCCTATTTTAACTCATCAAACAGGGAAAGGAGAGACGCTGCTGCAAAATAATACCGGCGGGAAGCCGGTATCGAAAAGCGTAACGGCCTTGATTACGACTGCGGCTGACCTACCGGGCCTGCGCCCAGCGTACCGCCCGGCACGGACTGCGCGCTTGGTGCATGAGGACGGCCGTCGTTACCTACCGCGCTGCTGCGATTCATACAACCCGCCAGGGATAAAACGGCCAGCAGAGCGATAAGACCTTTAGTGCAATTTTTCATAATATTTTCCGTGGGTTGAAAAAGATTCAGAGCCTTAAGCGTAGCCTGGCGTTTGTTGATTGCCAGCAGCGGCCTGACAAAAACAGAGCGGAAAAATTTTCCTGCTTCTTTATCGGACGGTGACAGAAAAATCCTCTACTACACTTAACTAACTGCAAACTAAAGGAGGCAGTTATGTTTAAACATGAAACGAATAAAGAACGTAAAGATGAAGGCGACGTGCATAAAGGTCTGCCGGAAGCCGCGCCTTCGGCTGGTAATGCTTACGAGGAAGACGATTATCCGGCCAAGGATGCGCCTGATGAACACGGTGAAGTGCCGCGGACTCGCGATGATAGCCAGGCAGATAAAAAAGATCCTTATCAGGAAAAATAAGGTTTACTCAGGCCCGCTGCGGGCCTGATGCCCGCAGGTTATACGATTGCTTTAGGGTTGTGGACAGCGCTATTCTTTAGCTTCTGAAAAAAGGAAAAGCGCCTTGCAAAGGAGAGTGCAATGAAACATAGCCGCAAATATCGGGTCTGTTACTACGGCAGCCTGATAACCATTTTCTTTTTTCTGTCGCATACTTGCCTGCCGGCCCACGATCTCATCTTCCATCCTTTTCTGCTGCTTACCTGGATTTTTATTATTCGGGGTATAGTCGCGCTGTGGCAGGATGCTGTACGTTTTTGGCAGTGGTTTAACGGCTGACGCGCGCTTAAGCAAATAAATCTGCCGCCTGGTAACGATTCTGGCTGGAGTAGGATCGGTACTGACTCCGGGCCCGCTAGCGCGTTATTATGAAAAAGCCCTGGATAAGGGTGAATAAACGCCGAACGTTTATTCTTCTGGTGCCGGGTAAAGTGCTTTTCAACACGATACTTTACCTTTCAGGCTTGTTTATCAGAGATGAAAGCTCTACGCTGCCGTTTCCACGCCACGCGATTTACGCGTCTGGCGTACTGGCAGGAGCAAGCCTGATGAAAAGTAGCAAAGAGATTTCGATCGATCAGTTTACCGACAGCGAAAAAGAGCTGATTGACGCTAAAGTGAAAGCCCTCACGCTGAAAAAAGGCCATGTTCCTTCGCAAAAAGAAGAAAAAGAGATCCTGAAAGAGGCCAAACGGCTGGTAATGAAGGATCGCGTCATCAAAGAGACCAGCAAAGCCGTCGTGGCTAAAAAACCACGCAAGCCCGCCGCCGCCAAAGAAAGCGAAGTCAAAGAGTTTAACTGGTCTGCCTCCCTGCGCAAAAATCCACGGGCGCTAAAAGGCAGCTAGCCGATAAACACTAAATGCAGCGCCCTGAATAAGACTTCCAGCAGCAAGGCGCCGCCGATGATAACCAGTGCCAGCATCAGACTGAACTGTTGATCTGTTTCCATGTTATTGCCGCTCCCTGATAAGTTAACAGACTATACTTTAGAGCCTGTTAACTGAACATTTCGTAAACATTCCAGTCATTTTTCCTTCAGGATGCAACTATGGTGTATCAATACCTTAACGGCACGGCGTGGCGGCATATCTATATTGTGGGTGATATTCATGGCTGTCTCGCCATGCTGCACGAAGAGTTAGAGGCTCAGCGATTCGATGCCGGGCAGGATCTGCTGATAGCCGTAGGCGATTTGATCGATCGTGGCCCGGACAGCCCTGGCTGCGTGGCGCTGTTGAATAAGCCCTGGTTTCGCAGCGTGCGCGGCAATCATGAAGAGATGGCTATCGGGGCGCTGACGCGGGGCGATCATCAGCAGTGGATCGGCAACGGCGGCGACTGGTTCTATAAGCTGGAAGGCATGAAAATGATTGAGGCGAAACATGCGCTCAGCCGTTGTCGCCTGATGCCCTTAATTATTCATCTGGAACTGGAAAATAGCGTGGTGGTGGTCGCTCATGCCGACTATCCGGCCGAACGCTATGCGTGGGAGGCAGCAGTCGATCCTTTTAAGGTCGTCTGGAGCCGCAGCCGCGTTGAACAGGTACAGCAAGGAAAGGGCAAGGCCATCAGCGGCGCGGACGCTTTCTATTTTGGCCACACGCCGCTAAGCAAGCCGCTGAGTGCGGCGAATTTGCACTTTATCGATACCGGCGCCGTATTCGGCAACCGGCTCACAATGGTGCAGGTACAGTAATGCTCAGGAGAACAGCTTGCCGTCCCGCACCAGCTCCCGCGGGTAGCTGTTTTTAATCCGGCTCGATACTTTCTTTGCCAGGCCAATCGGCTGCTGTTGACAGGTGACAATCACTTCGTCGGCGGGCAGCGCACGCTCAGGATAAATGTCCCGTCCGCGATACCACTCTTCGGCTTCCGCCAGCGTCAGCTCAAAACGATTTGACGCCTGCGGCTGCGTCAGAGCGATAACCGCTTCGTGCTGCCAGCGATAGCCTTTGGCAAAGGTTTCAGCCAGCTTCAGGCCGATACGCGAAAAGCGAACCCGGCCCAGCAGCGGCTCCACGGCGCGCGGAAACAGCCAGAGCTCCTTATCACGCTGCCAAAGCGCATGGGCAGCGCTGTCCCACGCCAGCCCTGATTTAGCGGCAGCGGCCGTAATTTCCTGCTCATCTTTACGTTTTACCGGCGTAAAAGGCAGCTTACCCAGTTTATAATTTGGCGCGGGCATGGGCGGCACGCCCGCTGTTTTGCGCAGTCGCGCGACAAAGAAGCCTTCACTGTCAAAAATATGTGGGAAAACGTGCAAAAAGCCTTCCGGGGTGCTGGCCCGTTCGGCGCCGGCAAACAGGTCGTCTAAAGGTTCGATGACAACGGCGTCCGGATAGCGCGCCAGCAGCCAGGCGATGACCTGCTGATTTTCGCTGCGGTTCAGGGTGCAGGTGGAATAGACCAGCGTCCCGCCGGGTTTAAGGGCATGAAAGGCGCTATCGATTAAATCGTGCTGAGTGGCGGCAATCGCCTCGGTGCTTTCCAGCGACCAGTTGCGCAGCGCATCGGCGTCCTTACGGATTACGCCTTCGCCAGAGCAGGGCGCATCCAGCAAAATGGCGTCGAAGGTTTCCGGCAGCGCCGGCCCGAAGACGCGGCCGTCGAAATGGGCGATCGCCGTATTGCTGACGCCGCAGCGGCTGATGTTGGCGTGCAGCACCTTGACCCGGCTGGCGGAGTATTCGTTGGCGAGAAGCGCGCCCTTGTTACTCATCGAGGCGGCAATCTGGGTGGTTTTAGATCCCGGCGCGGCGGCCATGTCCATTACGCGTTCCGGCGCGGGCGAACCGGCAAACAGCGCGGTTACCGGCAGCATGGAACTGGCTTCCTGAATATAAAACAGCCCCGCCAGATGTTCCGCCGTACTGCCTAAAGGCAGCGTGTCGGCATCGTCACGGCTGATCCAGAACCCTTCCTTACACCAGGGGACGGGCGTCAGCGCCCATTGATAAGGCTCGACCAGCGCCAGAAACGCCTCAACGCTGATTTTCAAGGTATTGACGCGCAGGCTGCGGCGCAGCGGCTGCTGGCTGAAGGCAATAAACTGCTCGAACTCGGCGCTGTCGGGCAGCAGCTCGCGCATCTGATTTAAAAAAAGATCCGGGAAGTACACGCGTGAAGAAGAAGACACTGAAAGATTCCGCTGGCAATAAAGTGGGGCGAGTTTATCACACTCTGCGGCGGCAAAAAAAACGGGCAGCCAGGCTGCCCGTTTCGATTATTTTGCCGGCAGCGCCGTGCCCCATTTACGCCAGTCTTTCGGCTCCTCGTCCTCCAGCAGATAATGCTTGCCGCTGGTGGCCTGCGGTGCCAGCGGCACGGTCGGCGGGGTGGCAAACTGAATGCCGCCCTGAATAAACTGTTGGAAGGTGCCGGTTTTCACCACGCCGCCAATCAGGCCAAACTTGAAGTTGTAGCCGGAGGCCAGCCAGAACACCGAGTTATTGCGCACCAGATGCTGGTATTTTTTGCTGATGCGTAGCGTAATCTGCACGCGATCGGCCATCGATCCCAGCGAGGTGCCCGTTACCGTACCGACCTCGATTCCCCGGAACAGTACCGGCGTACCGACAGACAGCGAGCCGCCTTCAGGCGCGTCCAGCACCACGTTCAGGCCATCCAGATAGCGTGCGTCGGTAATGGTTGATTCCTGTAGTTCAAAGGTGCGCTGCGCGCGGCCTTTGCCGGGATCGACATTGATATAAGGCTGGAGCAGGGTATCCAGATGATTAACGCCCGCTGCGGAAATCTCCGGCGACACTACCGAGAACCGGCTGCCCAGCCGCGCGAAATCCTGTACGTATTCCGGATAAAGCACGGCTTTGGCAATCACCTGATTTTTGTCGTTATTGAGCGCCAGAGATTCCAGCTGGCCGATGGTGATGCCGAGATAGCGGATAGGCATCCCTGAGGAGAGCTTGCTGGCGTCGTAGGTATGCAGCGTAATCTGACTGCCGACCGCTCTGGCCGCCGTTTCTGATTCAAACAGCGTGCGCTTGTCTTTACTCGTCAGGCCCGCACCGGCGCCGCTGAGGTTATCAAAGCTGATAGCGCCCTTCAGCGCGCGGTTAAGCGGCGAAGCCTGCACGGTCAGGCCGCTGCCGTTAAGCTGCACGCGCGCGCCGCCTTCCGACCAGAACACGCTGTTCGGCGTCAGCAGCTTGCGGTATTCCGGCTTGATGTGCACGCGCACGTCGAACTCGTTAGCTCTTGGCGTGACCTCCACGATCTCGCCGACCTGAAACTTACGATAGAGCACCACTGAACCGGCCTGAATATCCGGCAGGCTGTTGGCGGTCAGCGTCAGGGTGGTAGGCAACTGGTTGGTGGTAATGCCTTCGGCGGCTTTTTCCGCATTAGCAAACAGCGGATAGCTCTCTTTTGGCGCACCCTTGCTGCCGGGATCCAGGCGAATGCCGCCGTCGATCCATTCGCGTGCGCTGGCGCCCAGCACTTCCATACCGTCCAGCCCCAGCTTAACGTCCAGCCGACTGTTGATAATAAACTTGCTGTCGCCGTGCACCAGTTCGCGATACTCAGGCGTAACAGCGATAATAAAATTCACGCCTTTTTCATTGAGCTTGCGGCTGACCACCTGGCCAATCTGCATCCCGTGCAGCATTACGGGCTGGCCTGCATCGATACCGTAGCTTTCCGGCGCGGTCAGCTTCACTTCCAGCGTGTCAGGCCGCTGCAGCAGCGACTCGTTGCTTTGCAGCACGGTAAAGCGATCCTGCGGTTCGCCTTCGCCAGGCACCAGTTCGAGCGTGCTGCCGGTTAACAGACTGCTGAGGCTGGTATCGGCGAGGGTGATTTTGGGGCTGCGCATCTCAATGCGGGTGCCGGTACGCATCAGGCCGGTTACCGACGGATCGATGGTCAGTTCGCCTTTTACCTTGCCGTCGGGCTGTAAGTTCAGCGCGGTTAGCTTGCCGACCTCCAGTCCCTGATACATCAGCGGCGTGCTGCCCGCCTTCAGGTTTTTGCCGTCGGGCAGGTCAAGCGTGATAATCACGCCGCGATGGCTGTGCGCCAAATCCGGGTAGAGCTGATAGCTGTCATCGCTTTTTGCCTGCGCGGAGTCGGCTGGCGAGTCAAACGCAATTGCACCGTTGACCAGCGCCGCCAGGCTCTCCAGCTGCACTTTGGCACCGCTCAGGCCCACATCGGCCTTCACCCCGGAGACGTTCCAGAAGCGGCTCTCTTTTTTCACCAGGTTGGTGAAGCGGCGCTCGATCAGCACGTCAACGGTTACGCCCTGATTGCCAGGGTTGATGCTGTAGTCATAGACGCGGCCAACCGGGATTTTACGGAAATAGACCAGCGAGCCGGTATTCAGCGAGCTTAAATCGGCGGCGTGCAGATGGATCATCATCTCGCCCGTGTTCATGCGATATTTCGGCTGCGTATCCAGCGCCACAAAATGCTCCTGCGGCTTGCCTTTGCCCGGCATCATGCCGATATAGTTGCCGCCCACCAGCGCATCGAGGCCCGACACGCCCGCCAGTGACGCTTTCGGCGTCACCAGCCAGAACTGCGTTTTATCGCGCAGCGCGTCTTTCATATCGCTCTTGATGCTGGCCTTGATCTTAATGGTGCGCAGATCGTCAGTCATGCTGATGCCCTGCACCAGACCCACCTCGACGCCCTGATAGCGCACCGGCGTTCGGCCAGGCACAATGCCGTCAGCGGTGGCGAAATCGATGGTAACCGTGGTGCCGCGCTCCTGGTAATTGTTCCAGACGAGCCAGCCCGCTATCAACAGCGCAATCAAAGGCAGCAGCCAGAACGGCGAAATTTTGCGGCGGCTTTTCACGCGTGCGCTAGTCGGTGTAGTCGGCGTTTCCTGTTGCATGTGCATCCCAAAGTAAACGGCTATCCAGCCACTCGACGGCAAGGATAGTAAGAATAACCGCTGAGCCAAAATAGAAGGCAGCCGGTCCCATAGTAAAAGCCAGAAGCTGGTCGCGATTCACCAGCGACATGGTTAAGGCAATAACAAACAGGTCCAGCATAGACCAGCGTCCGACCCAGGTAACTACCCGCAGCAGACGAACGCGCGTTTTCAGACCCTGTTCACATTTAAAATGGATGCTGAGCAGCAGCGTCAGCAGCACGATAACCTTGGTGAAAGGCACCAGGATACTGGCGATAAAAACCACGATCGCTACCGGAATATTGCCGGAAGCGAGCGAAAGAATACCGGAAAGAATAGTATCCTCCTGGCGCGCGCCGTTGAGATAAATAACGGAAATCGGCAGCAGATTGGCCGGGATCAGCAATACCACCGCAGAGATCAGCGCCGCCCAGGATTTTTGCAGGCTGTGGCGACGACGCAGTCGTAGCGGCGTATGGCAGCGCGGGCAGCGGCCCCGTTCGTCAGGCAGGCCGGTATGATGGCAGTTCAGGCAAACGCGCAGCTGCTCGGGGGCGATATGCGGCTGCGGCTGCGGATAAAAGCGATGCCACAGCTGTTCAACGTTGATATGAATAAGCGTCACCAGGCTCAGCGCGGCCAGCGACAGGAAGGCGAGCAGGCCGGTGCCGGGATTGATATCCGCATAGTCCTGCACCTTGATAGAAGCGACGGCGATACCGACCAGATAGATATCCAGCATGACCCACTCTTTCAGCCGATCGAGCATCAGCAGCACCGGCCGCAAATTTAAACCCAGCCGGTCACCAAAAAAAAGCCAGCCGATTGACGCCACCAGCGTGGCGGGCGCGCCGATGGTGCAAAAGGCCACCATAGAGGCGGTAATCACGTTGCCCTGCTGCGCCATCTGGATAATGCCTTCCAGCAGGCTGGCGCGGATAGTGGTGCCCAGCAGCCGGATAGTCAGCAGCGGTTCGCTAAAGGCAAACGGCATCAGCAGCAGCATAGTGACGGCCATTGCCGCCAGCCGCGTCATCGACCAGTCGCGTCCGTTAAGGATACGGGCGTTGCAGCGCGGGCAGTGCGCCGACTGGTTCGATTTAACATCTGGTAAGGAAAAAAGGGTATCGCATTGCGGACAACGCTGATAACGTTCCTGAGGCAGAATTTGGCTGATAGCGTATATTTTCACGAATTATCCGGATTTGCAGGGTACGGTCAGGCAAAATCGCCCCGGCGAACCACTCTTACGTTTGTTTTTAAAGCTTCAGACCAACAAGGGTATATTAACTAACGGAATCATTCACCTTGTCCGTCTGGACATTTAATGCTTATTTTATCAGGCGAAGCCATTCCGGGCTTCGTAACAGTTTTAATAATGGTTAAAAAATGACTAAAAAAGAATTTTACTCGGATCTCAATCGTGATTTACGCGCGCTTATCGCCGGCGAAACCAGTTTTCTGGCCGCGATGGGCAACTGCAGCGCGCTGCTGTTTGAGCGCCTGGAAGGCGTTAACTGGGCCGGGTTTTATCTGCTGACGGAAGAGAAGACCCTGGTGCTGGGACCGTTTCAGGGCAAAATCGCCTGCGTACGCATTCCGGTAGGCCGCGGCGTCTGCGGAACGGCGGTGGCGGAGAGCGCCGTACAGCGCGTGGACGACGTCCATGCCTTCCCCGGGCATATTGCCTGCGACGCGGCCAGCAATGCCGAAATCGTGCTGCCGCTGGTGGTAAACGGCGAGACGATCGGCGTACTGGATATCGACAGCGTGGAATATAATCGCTTCGATCAGGAAGACGAAAACGGGCTGATTACGCTGGTTGACGGGCTGTGTGAAGTGCTTGCCGGCACGGACGTGGAAAAATTTATTCACATGAAACGCAGCTAAAGTGCTGGATCACGTAGCATTTGCTGATGGTGTCATTATAATGACGCCTGTTCATGCCTGCGCTGGTTGGCAAACCCGTTGTAATCAGGAAATTTCATGGAAAATCAACCTAAGTTGAATAGCAGTAAAGAAGTAATCGCCTTTCTGGCGGAGCGGTTCCCACAGTGCTTCAGTGCCGAAGGCGAAGCGCGACCGCTAAAAATCGGCATCTTTCAGGATTTAGTCGACCGCGTGCAGGGCGAAATGGGCCTGAGTAAAACTCAGCTTCGTTCCGCGCTGCGCCTTTATACTTCAAGCTGGCGCTATTTATACGGCATCAAAGCTGGTGCCACCCGCGTTGACCTGGACGGCAACGCCTGCGGCGTTCTGGACGAGCAGCACGTGGAACACGCCCGTAAGCAGCTCGAAGAGGCCAAGGCGCGCGTTCAGGCGCAGCGCGAGCAGCAGCAAGCGAAAAAACGCGAAGCGGGTGAAGAAACTGCCCCTCGTCGTCCACGCAAGCCGGTTCGTAAACCTTCTGCTGAAGGCGAGCAGCCTCGGGCCGCACGCAGCAAGCCGCAGCGTAATCCTGGCCGCGCGCCTTCCGCAGAACGCCAACCGCAACGCACGACACCCGTTACGGATACCGCAGCATTGCAGGTGGGTCAAAACATCAAAGTCACGGCAGGCAAAAGTGCGATGGATGCAACCATTCTTGAGATTACAAAAGATGGCGTCCGGGTACAGCTGGCTTCCGGCCTGGCAATGATAGTGCGCGCAGAACACTTGCAGTTCTGATACGGAGGCCAATCAGGGCATGAACAACTTTTTTAAAACCACCGTTATTGCTGCACTGTTGTTTACCGGACATGTTTTCGCCGCCGATGCTATTACGCGCGCCGAGCAAATTCCGCAGCTTCATCAGGAACCGCAGCACGCGACCGTCAGCGAGCGCGTGACGTCGCGCTTTACGCGTTCCCACTATCGTCAGTTCGACCTGGATAAAGATTTCTCCGCGAAAATTTTCGCCCGCTATCTAAATCTGTTGGACTACAACCACAATGTGCTGCTGGCTTCTGACGTGGCGCAGTACAACACCAAAAAAACCACGCTGGGCGATGAACTGAAATCGGGTCAGCTGAATGTTTTTTACGATTTATATAACCTGGCGCAGAAACGCCGTTTTGAGCGCTATCAATACGCGCTGACGGTGCTGAACAAGCCGATGAATTTTAGCGGTCACGATACTATTGATATCGACCGCAGCAAGGCACCCTGGCCGCAAACCACTGCGGAGCTGAACCAGCTTTGGGATGCCAAAGTCAAATATGACGAGCTGAGCCTGAAGCTGACGGGCAAAGAGGAAAAGGAGATCCGCGAGGTTCTCACCAAGCGCTATCAGTTTGCTATCCGCCGTCTGGCGCAGAGCAATAGCGAGGACGTTTTCCAGCTGGCGATGACCGCTTTCGCGCGTGAAATCGATCCGCATACCAGCTACCTGTCTCCGCGCAATACCGATCAGTTCAATACTGAAATGAGTCTGTCGCTGGAAGGTATCGGCGCCGTACTGCAAATGGATGATGATTACACCGTGATCAACTCCATGGTTGCGGGCGGCCCGGCAGCCAAAAGCAAAGCGATTACCGTGGGCGATCGTATCGTCGGCGTCGGCCAGCCCGGCAAACCGGTTCAGGACGTGATCGGCTGGCGTCTGGACGACGTCGTGGCGCAGATTAAAGGCCCGAAAGGCAGCAAAGTGCGTCTGGAGATCCTGCCGGCCGGCAAGGGCACCAAAACCCGTATTATTACGCTGACCCGTGAAAAAATCCGTCTGGAAGATCGCGCGGTGAAAATGAGCGTGCATAACGTCGGCAAAGAGAAAGTCGGCGTACTGGATATTCCGGGCTTCTACGTGGGTCTGACCGACGATGTTAAAGTGCAGCTGCAAAAGCTGCAGAAGCAGAATGTCGACAGCGTAGTGATCGACCTGCGTACCAACGGCGGCGGGGCGCTGACGGAGGCGGTATCGCTTTCCGGCCTGTTTATTCCGGGCGGCCCGGTGGTGCAGGTGCGCGATAACAACGGCAAGGTGCGTCAGGACAGCGATACCGACAGCATGGTTTACTATAAAGGCCCGCTGGTGGTGCTGGTAGACCGTTTCAGCGCCTCGGCTTCCGAGATCTTTGCCGCCGCCATGCAGGATTATGGTCGCGCGCTGATCGTCGGTGAACCGACCTTTGGTAAAGGCACCGTGCAGCAGTATCGCTCGCTGAACCGTATCTACGATCAGATGCTGCGTCCCGAATGGCCCGCGTTGGGATCCATCACCTACACCATCCAGAAGTTCTACCGCGTTAACGGCGGCAGTACCCAGCGTAAAGGCGTTACGCCGGATCTGCTGATGCCGACCGGCGTGGAAGCGGTGGAAACCGGTGAGAAATTCGAGGATAACGCGCTGCCGTGGGACAGCATTGATGCGGCGGCCTATACCAAAACCGGCGATGTTAAACCGCTGATCCCGCAGCTGCTCAAGACGCATCAGGATCGTATCGCGAAGGATATGGAGTTCCAGTACATCCTGAAAGATATTGCCCGCTTCAACGCGATGAAGGATAAGCGCAATATCATCTCGCTGAATCTTGCCGAGCGTGAGAAAGAAAATCACGAGGATGACGCGCTGCGGCTGGAGCGGATCAACGCCCGCTTTAAAGTGGAAGGCAAAAAGCCGCTGGCGAAGCTTGAGGATCTGCCGAAGGATTACAAAGAGCCGGATCCTTACCTGGACGAAACGGTCAATATCGCCAATGATATGGCGCAGCTGGAAAAAAGCCAGAGCACCAAATAACCCCCAGGGCACAGCGCAAGCTGTGCCTTATTTTTACCTGAACTTTCCCAATCCACGCGGTAACTTTGCCTTTCCTGACAGTCAATGTTTTCCTGAACGTTAAAAGTTAAGACAAAATGTAAAGTTATGTCTTTTTAGACACTTAATGCCCTTTGCCGCTTGAAATGTTTTGCCGCGCCCATAGGATAGTTATCCGCTATAAGCGATTTTTTAACTGAGGAAGAAGAAATTTTATGATGCGTATTGCGCTTTTCCTGTTAACCAACCTGGGCGTAATGTTGGTTTTTGGACTGATCCTCAGTCTGACGGGAATTCAGTCAAGCAGTGTTCAGGGCCTGATGATCATGGCGGGTCTGTTTGGCTTTGGCGGTGCGTTTGTCTCACTGCTGATGTCTAAATGGATGGCGCTGCGCTCCGTAGGCGGTGAGGTCATTGAGCAGCCACGTAACGAAACCGAGCGCTGGCTGATGCAGACCATTGCCGGACAGGCGCAGCAGGCGGGCATTGCTATGCCGCAGGTCGCTATTTATCATGCGCCGGACATTAATGCCTTTGCTACCGGCGCGCGCCGCGATGCCTCACTGGTTGCGGTTTCTACCGGGCTGCTGCAAAACATGAACCGCGATGAGGCCGAGGCGGTGCTGGCGCATGAGATCAGCCATATCGCCAACGGCGATATGGTGACGATGACGCTGATCCAGGGCGTGGTAAACACCTTTGTGATCTTTATCTCGCGTATTATCGCGCAGATAGCCGCAGGCTTTATGTCGGGCGATCGCGAAGAGGGCGAAAGCAGCAACGGCAACCCGCTGGTCTATTTTGCGGTGTCGATGGTGCTGGAGCTGGTGTTCGGTATTCTGGCCAGCATTATCACCATGTGGTTCTCGCGCCATCGTGAGTACCATGCCGATGCCGGTTCGGCGCGTCTGGTTGGCCGCGAGAAAATGATCGCCGCGCTGCAACGTCTGAAAACCAGCTATGAGCCGCAGGAAGCAAGCACCATGATGGCGTTCTGCATTAACGGTAAATCGAAGTCGCTGAGCGAGCTGTTTATGTCGCATCCACCGCTGGATAAGCGTATTGAGGCGTTGCGCAGCGGCCAGTACCTGAAATAGTCGTTAAGATGATAAATGTCGGTCGCTGACCGGCATTTTTTTGCCTGTCGATCAGCCCGCTTTCTGTTGCGGCCCCGGCTGCGTCAGCCGAAGCGCGCTGACGATGGCGGCCAGCGTAGAAAATCCCCCCGCCAGCAGCAGCGAGGCGTGCGTGCCCTGATCGCTGAACAGATTGAACATTAACGCGACCAGCGCCGCGCCGCTGGTTTGACCCAGCAGGCGCGCCGTGCCCAACATGCCGCTCGCGCCACCGCTGCGATGACGTGGCGCCGAACTGATAATAGTGTGGTTGTTGGGCGACTGAAACAGGCCAAAGCCCGCGCCGCAGATCATCATGCGCCAGATAATGCTCCAGTTATCCGGCGAAGCTGGCAGCAGCGCCAGCGAAAACAGGCCGATCGCAAAGCATCCCAGCCCTATAGCGCCCAACAGCCCGGCATGGTAGCGCTCGATGAGTCTGCCCGCTATCGGTGCCATCACCATCGTTGCCAGCGGCCACGGCGTCAGCAGCAGGCCTGTCGCTACCTCGTCGCGATGCAGCACGGTTTGCAGAAAAAACGGCAGCGACACCATCGCCAGCATCTGCGCGCAAAAGGAGCATACCGAGGTGCCGAGCGACAGCGAGAATACCGGGATACGCAGCAGGTCGACCGGCAGCAGCGGCACCGGCAGCCGCAGCTGCCGACGAATAAACACCACGCCAATAACTACCAGCGCGACCAGTTCCGCCGCAACCAGTTTGCCGCTCTGACCCTGGGCGAAACCGCTCAGCGCAGAGATTAACAGGCCAAACGTCAGCGCGTTCATGATGGCGCTGGGAATATCAAAGCGCTGTTCGCTGGCTTTTTGCGGATTATCGGGTAGAAAGCGGAAGGCGAGAAATAGCGCGCCGAGGCCTACCGGCACGTTAATCAGGAACAGCCATTGCCAGGAGGCGACAGAGAGCACGGCAGCGGCCACGGTCGGGCCAGCGGCGGTTGAGACGGCGACGATGAGGGAGTTAATGCCCATTCCGCGCCCCAGGTAGCGCTGCGGATAAATGATGCGGATCAGCGCGGTGTTCACGCTCATCAGTGCCGCGCCGCCAAAACCCTGCAGCACCCTGGCGAAGGTCAACATGCCCAGCGAGTCGGAAAACGCGCAGAACAGCGAGGTACAGGTAAATACCACCAGTCCACACTGATAGACGCGGCGGTAGCCCAGGATATCGCCCAGAAAAGAGAGCGAAAGCAGCGAGACGATAATCGCCAGCTGATAGGCGTTGACGATCCAGATTGAGGCCGCCGGACTGGCCTGAAGATCGCGGGCAATGGTTGGCAGCGCCACGTTGGCGATAGCGCCGTCCAGCACGGCAACGGTAATACCCAGTGCGATAGCTAAAATCGCGCCATAGCGCTGCGGAACGGGCAGGCCATCCTGCGGAGTAGAGGTCGGCATAACGTGATTACTAAAAAGAGGGGAATATCAACATGCTAATGAAATTGTCACAAAAAAGCAGCGAGTCTTGTGACAAAAAACTGTCTTAAAATATGTATATTTCCCCCAGCAACCACAGCTGGCAAAGATTATTCTTTAACTGCTTATGATTGCAGCGGCTTACTTTGGCTGTATGGTTGGGTATCAGCCTCTGCGCGCCCCCATCTGTAGCGCCCCGCTCGGTGTCACAGGTTGCCGTCTTCTTCCCCAGCCAGGCTGTCTAATTGAGTGATTTGAGCCCAAATTGAGTGTGCCACTACAGTTTCAGTCTCTGTAAAGGGAAAGGTTCACCGGGTTTTTTATTGCTGCTCATTCAACAATGCAGCGTTGGCCGGTCAGGGTGTAGACATAATCATTACTTTCAATCTGGTCATGGAAGTTCCTCATCCGGCACATTGAAGCTACACATTCCGGTAAAGCCTTTGTTCACATAGACACTGTGAAATTGTTTGTTATAAACACAAATCCGATCACCGTTAGAATCAACAAACTGAGATTCAAGCATTGCAGCACGTGCAGAGTGACAACCCAGACCCACTATCAGCCAGAAGGAAGCGCAGCCAGCCTGGGCTAATTTTCTTGCATTTGATGGTTTCATTACCTTTCCCCCGAAAGCGTTACAATGGGGCGGTTAAGCCCCAAAAGTTTTAATCAGTGGAAATGAGAATGACCACCAAAACCCTCAGAGCGTGAGTTGTCGTGACCGTAGCCATGACCCCCGAAAGCGTGACTGTGTGCATTGTCTGAACCGCGTCCATCATGACCAGATGTGTGACCGCCCTTGTTGTCGTGGTCAGCGCCACCTTTTACCGGTTGGATATTCTGGAAGTAAGAAACCGTCTGAGGCACGGCAATCTGTACCTGTGGCGCTACCTGTGCAAGCTGAGCAGCGGTGACCGTCTGCTGTACGCCGTCAATCTGAACCCTGACAGCCATCTGAGGATTTTTAGCAGCAACCTGAGCCGCGCTAAAGTTCATGGTAGTGACTGCATAGCCAGGGCGCTGAGTAAGGCCGCTATAGCTGATTGCCTGCTGTGGTTCAGCGTACTGGGCAACGCCAGACTGTTTAACGCCATAGTTTGCAACCTGCTGAGCCTGCAGAGCAGCCTGCATCTGAGCATTAACCTCTGCAACACCACCTGCAACAACTTGCTGACGG
>NZ_JARUWZ010000139.1:0-216 GCF_030433775.1 Erwinia sp. PsM31 | reverse complement strand
ATCGCAGAATCCGCAAAAACAATACCAAAACCCCCATAAACAGATTTAACTGGAAACTTTCCCCCAAACACACACCCAAAAAAACCCCCCCCAAAACCAAAGATAATAATTTCATAAAAAAAAAAAACAAAAAAAAATAATAAAAAAAAAAAAAACAACCCAACAAACAAAAACCCGTTTAATAAAGGGTGTGGCCCGATAAAAAAAAAAAAAAAT
>NZ_JARUWZ010000138.1:0-216 GCF_030433775.1 Erwinia sp. PsM31 | reverse complement strand
GAAAGTGCCGTTAGCGAAAAAGAAACAGATGGGCGCGCCAAGCTGCGGAAAGGAGCCGTACAGCGCGAGATTTTTCGCCGGGGCGTTTTCGGTCGACAGCAGCGCCGCGCCGCCCCATTCGCCGCCCATCCCCAGGCCCTGACCAAAACGCGCCAGCGCCAGCAGCACCGGCGCAAAGACGCCGATAGTTTCGTAGCCCGGCAGCAGGCCGATAAC
>NZ_JARUWZ010000137.1:0-217 GCF_030433775.1 Erwinia sp. PsM31 | reverse complement strand
GCAGTTCGCACAAAAGCTCCATATCTTTGAGCTTACGTGGTCTCTGCTCACCGGCAAAACTGACGCCGCCTTTATGGTAGGCAATCACGTTCAGCTGATGATAATTTTTCCAACCCAGCATATCTGCTCGCTGACACCAGTCATTATCTTCGCCATAGCAGCGACCAAAAGTTTCGACATCGAAATAACCAACCTGATTTAAACAGACGCGACGAAT
>NZ_JARUWZ010000136.1:0-217 GCF_030433775.1 Erwinia sp. PsM31 | reverse complement strand
CCCGCTCCTGAGCGCAGCCGCGTTCGCGCTGGCTGTCGGGTGGGCTCGGGAGGTGTTTAAGAGACAGAGCTTATACCCCGGCGGAGCAGCAGCTGGATAAAGATTCGACCATCGCGCCGGGGTTCTACTACGCCAATACGCGCCTGGTTAAGCCTTACGTCGGCTGCTATACCGGCAAAGATCCGTTGAACTATCTGTACGATAAAAATCTCTACAT
>NZ_JARUWZ010000135.1:0-218 GCF_030433775.1 Erwinia sp. PsM31 | reverse complement strand
CGAATCAACTTTTTTTTTGTCGGTTTGTGTTATTTTTTTTTTGGGGTTTGTATATACTCCAACCCTATTCGTGTTTTTTTTGGTTTTTTGTAATTTGGTTATTTGTTTTTATCAAAATTTAAATTTTTTTTTTTTTAATTAATGGTTTTTTAAAAAATTGTTTTTGGTGTTTGCAAGCGGGCCATTCCCCTTTTGCTTTATTTAATAACAAACAGAGC
>NZ_JARUWZ010000134.1:0-218 GCF_030433775.1 Erwinia sp. PsM31 | reverse complement strand
GGTACATCATCTGCACCGTCACCTCTGACACGAACTTCTGCCGCAGCTTCTGGTAGTGCTCAGGGGCGCTATCCACCACCGCATTCAGCTGCGAGCGCAGGCGCTTGCTCATCAGTACGTCCGTATTGGATCTCGCGTAGGTCAGTCTCTTATAAACATCTGACGCAGCCCACGAACGATAGCCGGTGTTGATCTCGGTGGTGGCGGTATAAATAAAA
>NZ_JARUWZ010000133.1:0-219 GCF_030433775.1 Erwinia sp. PsM31 | reverse complement strand
AGGCTGCATTTGTTCTTCATTAGCGGCGACTCAACCATGCTGCTTTCTCACTTCCAGTGAGTCGTTGAAAATACCAAATTCATCAATCGAGTGATGACATTTCTCGAAGCCCGCCTGTTCCACCAGCGTATCGATTTCTTTTTGACTACGCACACGCATCATCCACGGAATGCCGTTCTGATGTCTGGTTAAGCTATAAGCGATGGTTTTTAACTGCGG
>NZ_JARUWZ010000132.1:0-220 GCF_030433775.1 Erwinia sp. PsM31 | reverse complement strand
GAAGGAAATAGCGCGCCAGACGAGGGATATCCACACGACGCTCCCGCAGCGGCGGCAGATGCACGCGGATAACGTTCAGGCGGAGAAACAGATCCTCGCGGAATTTGCCTTCCTCTACCCGCAGCTCCAGGTTCTGGTGCGTGGCGGCGAAGATCCTGACGTCGACTTTGACCTGCGCATAGCCGCCGACGCGATAAAACTGCCCGTCGGCCACCACGCG
>NZ_JARUWZ010000131.1:0-220 GCF_030433775.1 Erwinia sp. PsM31 | reverse complement strand
CATGAGGTTTCATCCCTTGGCTTTGGTTCGCAAAGATAAGAGCGTTAAATCAATCTTAGCTTTTCCCATCCTTTTTAAAGAAAGAAGCAGCGAAGATTCAGGAAACGCCCCCAAATGGGGGCCGGGATTTTTCAGGGGCATTGTAGCGAAAACGTTTGCTTGATGCTCGTCTAAATTTGTTCTTACCTCCTGATGTGGATAACTTTGTGGGTAAATGCGT
>NZ_JARUWZ010000130.1:0-220 GCF_030433775.1 Erwinia sp. PsM31 | reverse complement strand
GGGCCGTATGGCGACCATACCGGATACTATAATGAAGTCGATAAATTCCCGGTGTTTACCGTAACGCAAATTACTCAGCGCCGCGACGCCATCTATCATTCCACCTATACAGGGCGTCCGCCGGATGAGCCAGCCGTGCTTGGCGTGGCGCTGAATGAAGTCATCGTGCCGATCCTGCAAAACCAGAACCCGGAAATCGTCGATTTTTATCTGCCGCCGG
>NZ_JARUWZ010000012.1:0-138468 GCF_030433775.1 Erwinia sp. PsM31 | reverse complement strand
GTGGCTTTTTGGTGGTTGATACTGATTTTGTCATGTGAGTCACCTCTTGCTTGAGAGTTTACTCACTTAGTCGCGTGTCCACTATTGCTGGGTAAGATCAAATTGCTTGATGCATGGACTCAATAACTTGGGGATTTTGTGACATATTTAAATAGTCATTACTGCACCAGACTACCACTTTTTTCTGGTCATCATCGCCGGTATAGGCTTCCGGATACGAACCCTTAATCCGGTTGATGGTTTGAAACGTGCGATACTGTCCGCTAGCCTTAAGATCAGAAATCCTTGATTCAATAAATTTACTGTATTTCAATGAGTTAATCATTTTCTTGCGGCCTACTTTAACGTTAAATGTAAAGTTATGTTTAAGAGGTCGACAATGATAACTAAGTTAATCTAATGATTAATTGCTTGTTTGTAACTTAATGTTGCGTTTTTGTTATAAGACGATGTGTTAGGCTTGGCAGGACTTATATATAACTAAAGCTTATTTAAAAAGGCTGTTTTGTGAACAATTTTATTAGAAAACTCACGGAGTTGATTAAAAAACATACTTCCCTGTAATAGGCGACTTCTCTTTTTAAGATAAACCTCATGCTTGAGGATAAGTATTAATGATGAACTACTTGAGCTGATACACACAGGACTTCAGGTGGTAGCCATGCCGCTCGGCGATAGCAGGCTGGCCGGTGTTTACAGGCGGTGATTGACGCTGCTGGCTGTTCAGTAAAGGCATTATTAGCTCGCCATTCGGGGATGCAATGGTATCTCCCGGTCTCCGTCTTTTAGACAGCTTATCGCTGAAGCGCAGGCGCTATTAAAGGAAGGCAGAATATCATCGACTCCTCTAACGTCTAATACCTGAGAGGTTATTGGTGCCATTAAGGTACATAATATAAACGAAGCCATAATCTGATGGCTGTCATTCTTTGCTCTGATTATAACCAAGATAGTGTTAAGTGAGTATCCAGTTCAAAACAGCGGAGCTGCATCTGGTCGGAATGTCCGCTTCGGCAAAAGCGGACATTCAGTCCGGTTGAGCCTCCCTACCTGAGGCGATTGAGTCTGGCGAGCAGTGCGCAGCCAGGCCTGAATGCCGCTGAGAGTGACACTGATGTCAAACATCTCAGCGCGCCCGGCGTAGCCGGTTACAGGCATATACAGCGCTGCCGAACTATACCTTCCTCTGAACGGCTTAAACTAACTCCCAGCAAAAAATGAGCTACGGTAAACCCTTTTAACTACGGTGAACGGGCTTTACGGCGCTTGCGACGTTAAGTCCTGGCGTCTGCAGCTTACTGCTAACGCCAGGGGAAATATATCTCCCAGCGACAGCCATAGCACTTAACACGTTAGCCGCTAACTTAAGTAAGCAACCGATACAAAACACATAATAAAAGTTAGTAGGTAAATACTTCTTAAAATCATTGGCTTATTAATAACTAATTGTTAGTTTCATTCAGATACAATGATTGCTATCTCTGCGCCTGCAACGGCAGCTTTTGCATTATCGATCGTTACCGACCTGCCGTAGCGGGCAGCCGCGTGCTGATTGATGTGGCAGGCCGCTGCGAATGGGCGCGTATCGGAAATAATCCACAACGAATCGTCACCGATTGCGGGCAAACGATTGAGGGTAATCAGCTACAGGAAGCGATCATACTGGGGGTAGTAATCCGCGAGGTGGTGCCCACCTACCCATTTAATCGCTCTGACATAAGCTTAATTGGCAACGATTAGGAAAATTCGTAAATCTCTGTTGCTGAATAAAAGAAATGTGGTATTTTTATTCATACAAAGGGATATGAAGAGGATATTCAGAGGGAACATGAACAATTCTTATGTTATCAATAATGCTATAAAGTTTAGCCCGGCTGATAATAAGCTATTTTTTTTAAACGGTACAGCTGATGCCATTACTCTTAACCACCCGGCCAGCCTGTGTTTTCTTGAATTAATAAGAAAACAGGGTGAGATAATCACTCAGCAGGATTTTATGAATGAGATATGGCATAAAAATGGAAAATATGTAACAGCCAATACTTACTATCAAAATATTTGCCTGCTACGTAAATGTTTAAAAAAAACCGGGCTGGACGAGAACACTATTGTCACGGTGCCCCGTAAAGGACTGATGCTGCCACGATCCGTTGAAATCAAAATCCTGCCCGTAGCTTCAGCAGACCCGCTTAATCATATGGAAGGCAGGCTGGCGGCCTGCAGCCAGCCTGAACCTACCGTCGGAACCGCCCCGACTGAAGTCGCTTCGCCGGGCATTAAGCCCGCGGCAGAACAACCTTTCTCCGATTCGCCAGGAGTTAAGCCATGTGCATTGATACAAGGAACGCAGAGAAAAAAAGCAATGCTGAAGTTCCCCCATGCAGGCTGGAAACGATATAAAACATCTTTCTTATTCACGCTTTTATTCTTTTTTGATTTTATTATAACCATCAAAGTTTTCCCTTAAACACCTACCATAAATATTAATTAACAGTTCCGGATGGATTTTATCCATTCGGATCAAAAAGCACAAAACACCATAAGAAGAAGGAAAGCTTCACACTCTTTAATGCGTGGATGGGCGGCCATCTTTTCTGCTGTTGCATATAGCAGATAAGAAGGAAGATCGGCGAACGCCGTTCTGAAAAAAATCTCCTGTGAATAAGATATAATTCAACAGCCCTGCTGTAGACTTCACTATCTTGTTACTATAAGAATAGCGATAGGCCAGACCACTTCAGGCGCCTGCTTCACTTATTTTTATCATTAAATGGCGCGATGGATCTTAAACAGTGGACTGAGCAGCAATGACTTTGACAGGTGCAGGAGGCATCAGTGATAACTATGGGAAAAAATCTTATCGGTAAAAAAAATGGCGTGATCTTCATTATCAATGAAGAGATCACGTTTGATCCTGATAAATGCATTATAAGGAATATCATGCATAACCAGGAAATCAGGCTGAATATGCCTGCCAGCCGTTGTCTTACTCTGCTGTTAATGAATCCGAATTCCGTGATATCCAGGGAGCATTTCCTTGAAGAGGTTTGGCAAAAAAACGGCGTTGTCGTCTCACAAAACACTTATTACCAGAACATATCAATATTGCGCAAAACTTTAAAGCAGGCCGGATTAAGTGGTGAATTTATTGTTACCGTTCCTCATAAGGGGCTAACCTTATGCCAGAACATTACGATAACACACCAAAAAATCAGAGAAACGGATCCGGAGAATGATGTTATTAAAATGTCATACAATAAAATCCATAATATGAAAATAGCACCACAAGCGGAGAAAAAGGAGAGCTCCCGGAAGGCCCTTCCTTTTTTTAATCGAGGGGAAATCCGATTTTTTTTCACGGACGGAGATGAATGCAGGCACATCTTCTCGATGATCCTTATCGCTTTGATAATCTCTGTCATCATAACATTGATTAACAGTTATGCTGTAAATGCCAAAGGGATCACCCCCACCACGAAAGAGCAAAAAAGCGAATTACCTTTTTGTTTTGCAAAACAAAACACCGACTGTTCTGAAATTGTTTTAATGAACAGAAGGTTCTCTCTTTCACAAAATCACGCTGTGATTCACAAGTCCCCCAACCTTAGTCTGTTCAGATGAATCTCATCAACAACATAAATTCACAATGCTTCATATAGACTACTTCCAAATCTTACGATTATATTATCGGCGCTGCATCAGCTTGCAGGCAACAGATAATTCCCGTTGCTTTTAGCATATCGGCTATAGATTACCGGGAATGGCTTATTTAAATTGCATTATCAGGATTATTATTAACAAGGAATAGCACTATGAAAATTTATAACGCGCTGTCAGCGCTGGCTTTATTAACCATTTTCTCTACCACTTCCGCAGCTGCCGCAGACGGGACAATTAACTTTAAAGGCAGCATTATCGATACTGCCTGTACTGTTGACCTCGACGGTGCTGGCGCGACAACCATGGATGTTATCATGGGAAATGTTCATAAAACCGCGTTTAGCGGCGTAGGATCAACGGCGGGCGGCAGTGCCAGCACCACTAAATTTAGTCTTACCCTGAAGGACTGTCCGGCAACCGCAGCAACCGCAAAAATAAAGTTTGATGGTATCGCCTATGCTGGTGATAACACTGTACTGGCTTTGACTGATGAAGCAGGTGTTGCAACAGGCGTAGGTATTCAGCTCTCCGACAGCAATGGCGTTCTGCCTTTATATACCGAGTCAGCTTCCTATCCGCTGACTTCTGGTACCACCTCCAATACTCTGGACTTCTATGCTCGCTATATCCAGAAAGCGGCTACCGTCACTGCTGGCCCGGCTAACTCCGTAGCGACTTTTACCGTTAATTATTAATTTGCTGAACGTTAACACCATCCGTTACGGATGGTGTTTTTCATCGCTCCCAGGAGGATAAAACATGCGACATTTCCATATTTTCCTGTTTTTTATCGGGATGTTAAGTATCTCAGGCGCCAATGCTGGCGTCATTATTGGGGGTAGCCGGCTGATTTACGAAGGAAACAAAAAAGAAAAAGCGATCGGTATAGAAAATCCGGATACCTCTCCTTATTTAATCCAGTCATGGATCGAAGATGAACAGGGGAATACCATTAAAGATACGCCCCCTTTTATTGTCACGCCGCCTTTATTCAGAATGGATGGCGGTCAAAAGAACCTGCTGCGTATTATTCGGGGAGCACGTGCATTGCCTCAGGATAAAGAGTCTCTCTATTGGCTCAATATCAAGTCTATTCCCTCATCATCAGAAGAGAACAGAAACACGCTGCAAATAGCCGTGCGCGCCCGACTCAAACTGATTTACAGGCCAGATGCCCTGTCGGGAGAAACAGCGGAAAAGCATACTGATGAGCTGGTCTGGAAAACAGAAGGAACAACCTTAACCGTTACTAACCCTTCTGATTACTATATGAATTTTATGTTTATAAAAATTAATAATAACAGTATTACCGAAGGTGGACTGGTCGCGCCACGCTCATCCGCAACCTTTAAACTTCCGGCCAGCAATGTTGCTGGCAGCATCAGCTGGAAGTTAATAAATGATTATGGCGGTATCGGCGAGCTACACCATGCTTCACTTTAATTTTAAAGGATGAATCACGAAAGTTTTTTTAACTTTTGCAACTTTCGACCCACCTGTACTTACGCAATGGAATGTGATTATGTATGGAACCTCATCTGCCAGATGTAAGAAAAAAATTAGCCGTTGCCTTTGGCCACTGATGCTGCCAGCCCTGCTGGCTGGTCTGATTGAAAAGCAGGCTAATGCGAGGGAGATGTTCAACCCCATTTTTCTCCAAACCAGCAGCGGAAGTACGGAGATAACCGATCTGTCGGTATTCGAGAATCCGCAGTCTCAGGCGCCGGGCGATTATGTAGTCGATATTTTTATTAACGATAGCTTTGTCGAAACTAAAAAAATCACCTTTTTTAACCACGAGCTGTCAGCAAGCGAGAAGGTTCTACAGCCCTGTTTAAGCCTGCAACTGCTGGCTTCCTACGGCGTGCGCACCACGGCCTTTCCGGATTTAAAAGAGAACGCGGCGGGATGCGTTGCGGTTACCGCGATACCGCAGGCCTCTGTCACCTTCAATTTTAATACTCAGCGACTGATGTTAAGTATTCCGCAAGCAGCACTGCGCACCAGCGTCAGAGGATTTATTTCGCCAGAGCAGTATGATGAAGGGCTGACGGCGCTTTTCCTGAACTACCGATTTTCTGCGGCTAATAATTATGCCCGTGACATTCATGCTCACGACAGCGACAGCCAGTACCTTAATCTGCGCCCCGGATTGAACATGGGAGCATGGCGGCTACGCAATTACACCGCCTGGAGCCGCAGCAGCACCTCAAAAGATAAAGGCAAATGGGATGCCGTCTATACCTATCTGCAACGTAATATTATTCCGCTGAAAGCGCAGCTTACCGTAGGCGAAAGCACCTCGCCTGCCGATATCTTCGAAAGCGTGCCTTTTCTTGGCGCGCAGCTGGTTACAGATGATGAAATGCTACCGGAGAGCCTGCGCGGTTACGCTCCGGTAGTACGAGGAACGGCCCGGACAAATGCTCAGGTTATTATTCGCCAGAACGGCTATATCATTTATCAAAGCTATGTTGCGCCGGGCGCTTTTGAGATCGCCGACCTGTACGCTACCGGCGGCAGCGGTGATTTATACGTTACCATCAAAGAAGCCGATGGCAGTGAGCAGAATCTGGTTGTGCCTTATGCTTCCCTGCCGGTACTGGCGCGTGAAGGCTATCTTAAATACAGCTTCACCACAGGTAACTATCGTCCTTACGACAGCGCCGTTGACGAAAGATATTTCAGCCAGGCGACGGTTATCTACGGCCTGCCCTGGAATATTACGCTGTTTGGCGGCTTACAGGCTGCCGCAAACTACCAGTCGCTCGCCTTCGGCATCGGTAAAAATTTTGGCGGCCTGGGCGCGTTCTCTGCCGACGTGATTAATGCCTGGTCAACGGTAAAAGACCAGGGCAAAACCGACGGCCAGTCCGTACGACTCCGCTACAGTAAAAACTTTTATGAAACGGGGACTAACTTTGCCATTGCCGGTTACCGCTATTCGACCCGTGATTACTATTCTCTGCCCGAGCTGATGGATACCTGGCGTTCAGGCTACAGCTCATTGTACCGGGAACAGGCGCGTAACCGCACGGAGCTGACGCTGAACCAGCATCTGGGCCAGTCCGCAGGCGCCCTGAGCCTCAGCCTGTTACGGGAAGACTACTGGCGTACCAACCGCCGGATGGAGTCGGTTTCTACCAGCTACAACAACAGTTATAACGGCATCAGCTATGGCGTAAGCTACAGCTTTAACCGTAATTCGTCTGACTTCTCCGGCAATCGCACTGACGCCAAAGATCGGATCTTTTCCTTCAACGTTTCCATGCCGCTGAGTCGCTGGCTGCCCAACAGCTGGGCGAACTATACGGTGACCAGCAGCAAACCGGGAAGCGTCAGCCACAGCGCTGGCCTGAGCGGTACGGCGCTGGAAAACAACAACCTTGCCTGGAACCTGCGCCAGGGATATGCCAGCCAGGGGACGGGCAGCAGTGGCAATCTTGACGCCGATTATCGCGGTACTTACGGTGAGGTCACCGCCGGTTATGGCTATGACCAGACGATGAAAAGAGTGAGCTATGGTGCCGAGGGCGGCGTGATTATCCATAGTAAAGGCGTTACTTTGAGCCAGCCCTTTGGCAATACGGCAGCGTTAGTGGAGGCGGAAGGCGCCAGCGGCGTACAGTTAATTAACCAGACCGGCGTTAAAACGGATTTCCGTGGTTATACCGTTGTACCGAACGTTGCTCCTTATCGTCGCTCAGATATTGCGCTTGATACCACCACGCTGCCTGAAGATGTCGATCTGGCGTTAAGCACTCAAAGTGTAGTGCCCACACGAGGTGCGATTGTTCATGCCCGTTTTTCCGCCCGGGTAGGCGGCAGAGGGATCATGACGCTGACGCATAACGGCCAGCCGGTTCCTTTTGGCGCAATGGTGGTGGAGGCTAATGAACAGAATAAGCAGGGATATATTGTCGGAGAAGCCGGTCAGGTTTATCTCAATGGGCTTAAACCTTCAGGGACTTTGCTGGTGCAATGGGGTAAAAGCGAGAGCAAAAAATGTCGGATTAACTACACGCTTCCGGAAAACAAACCAGAAAATGGCATTCGACTGCTGAACGGTATTTGCCGGTAGTTATAACTATTGAAAATTAACCTGTTATCTGGAGTAACGACAAGATGTCTGTGTTTAATCCGCCAGTCATAATAAAATATTTACCGTTAATATTAATGCTGCCTTTTTATAGCCATGCAGCGAGCTGCGTTTTAGGAGGCAAGCCCAAGGCGACAACAGGTGCTCTTACGCTTGCGGTTGATCCTAATGTGACAATAGGGGAGCAACTTGGGATCCGATTCAGTAAAGGCTTTTATGGGCAAACGCTCGTTGTCGGATGTACGGGTACCAGCCCTTATCGCTCAGCGTCACTTCTCACGGCAAGTACTACGGTCGACGGCGCTTATGAAACGGGTATTCCTGGGGTGGGCGTTATGATTGGCGACCTGTATAAACCGGGACAAAACATTCCCTATATGACGTCATTATCTCAAAATTTGCTGACCCCCTGGATAAATAAAAGCGAGGTTAAACTTACCTTTGTCAAAACAGGCCCTATTACTCCCGGGACCACGGGTAGTAAAGTTTACAGTAATTATTATCTTAATTCGGAATCCTTCGCCACGCTGACCGTAAATAGCCTGACCATTATCCAGAAAAGCTGTCTGGCGGATACCAGCTCAAAAAATCAGACGGTCAATCTGGGCAGTCCGACCCGTAGCGAATTTAATGGCGTTGGCAGTACGGCAACCTCTTCAGAGCGAAACTTTTCCGTTATATTGCAATGTGAATCAGATAATATCCCTGTTCAGGTTACTTTTGAACCCGTAGGCAGTTCTGACGGAGAGGGTATGCTAACTATCAATGATGAAAATGATGCGGCGTCAGGCGTTGCAGTTGAGGTAATGGATAAAAACAGAACGCCCCTTAGTTTTACCACGGCCACAACTTACCATAGTGCCGCAGAGCAGAGGATAGAAATCCCCCTGATTGCTCACTATAAACAAACCGGCGAAATTGCCCCTGGCGCGGCAAATGCCGCAATGACGTTCACCATCACTCAGAACTGATTCAGCCTGTGATGAAATGGTTCAGATGTAGGAATTCACAAAATACAGAAGGGATTCAGAAAAATAATTACTCGTTGGGGAATTGAGAAAGCCAGACGATATTAAATTAAGAAAAAAACCCCATTCATTCAGAAAAAATCAAAGTTAATTCAGTTTTGTTTTTAACAGCATGACGATAGGATTAGTGTGCCCGACAATAATCGGGTCATTAAAAAAGGATGCCTTACCTGAATAAGGCTATTTAAAAAAAAAGGAATGCATACAATGAAAGAACTTTCAGTGATTGAAATGAACGAAGTTTCTGGGGCATACGGCTGGGACTTCAGCAACTTTGGTAGTTTCGCCCTGAGCGCTATTTCTAATATCGGTGAACTTGCCGTTTCTTCTGTGGTTGGTGGTGCCGTTGGCGCTTTATCATTTGCTTATGTTGGCGGTCGTCACGGTGCTGAGGGCGGTGGCTTACTGGGCTTCGGGATTATTAGTCAAGGTGTAGGTATGGTGGCTGGTCTCGTTGTTGGTGGTGTTTCTACCGCCATTTACTGCGGCGCTACCGGCTGGGATACAACGCAAAATCTGGCTAAAGACCTTTATGGCTCTTTCGTGAACGGCACTATCGCTTAATTTTTATTCAAGAGCCACTCCGGTGGCTCTTTTTTTCTCTCTGGAAATTCCTATGGATAACAATAAAAATAAAAGCCTGTTCCGCAGCGACGCGTTGGATTATCAGCGCCAGAAGTGGACAGGAAAGGCGCTGCTTATTTCTAAGATACCAGCATCTGTTATTACAGGATTTTGCCTGCTTTTTCTTATCGTAGTTATACTGGCTATGATCTTCTTTGATTACAGCAGACGTATTGATGTTGATGGTGAAGTGATTACCCTTCCTCATGCTATCAATATTAATTCACCACAGCAGGGTTATATCACCACCACCTTTGTTAAGGTTGGCGATCGCGTTAAAAAAGGCGATCCGCTGTATGAACTGGACGTTGCCCGTATTACCTCTTCAGGAAACGTCAGCAGCGCCGCCGTCGAATCCATTAAAATTCAGACGGCTAATCTTCATGCAATGATTGCTAAATTAGAAAGTAATAAAGCGTCTACGCTGGAAAACCTGCAGTCGCAGATAGACAGCTATGCAAAGGCCCATAAAGAAACCGAGAAGATGGTTAACAGCGCCCGCGAAGGCGTAAAGAAAATGAACGAAAGCCTGAATAATTATGAAAAATATTTAAAAAAAGGGTTAATTACTCAGGACCAGCTTAATTATCAGCGCGCGCAGTCGCTTTCCCAGCAGAGCGCTTATCAGGCGCTGAACAGTCAGAGTATTCAGGAAAAAATACAGCTTTCGCAATTACGCAGCGATAAATTTACGCGTGCCGCAGATTTTGACAACCAGATTATTCAAAATAAATCCCAGCTGAGCGATCTGGAGCGACAGCTGGCCGAATATAAAGCAAATAACAGTATCATTATCAGTGCAAAACTGGACGGTATTATCGAATCGCTTAGCGTAACGCCGGGCCAAATGGTAGAGACCGGCGCCAGCCTGGCGCAGATTAAGCCGGTGGATAACGTGCACTATTTTTTATTGCTCTGGCTTCCGGATAACAGCCTGCCCTATGTCAAAGTGCAGGACGGCATTAATATCCGCTACAACGCTTTCCCTGCTGATAAGTTTGGGCAATTCCCAGGAAAAATCATCTCGATTTCCTCTGTCCCTGCCTCGCTGCAGGAGATGAGCACCTATAGCAGCGGTGCCCGCCAGGAGAAAGGCTCTTATTACAAAGTTCTGGTTGCCATTAACGATACAGAATTCAGTGATAAGGGAAAAAAACTGCAAATATCTGGCGGCCTTCAGGCCAGGGTCATCGTCTTCCTTGAGAAAAAGCCGTTATATCAGTGGGCGATTGCGCCTATAAATAAAATAAAAAATAGCGTGAGTGGAGTTGTCAATGACAGGTAAGTCGCTTTTTGAAAAAATTAACAGCAAAATAAATTTTTCACTGCGCCGTAAAGTTCCGAAAATTTTGCAGTCGGAGTCCTCAGAGTGCGGGCTGGCTTGCCTGGCGATGGTCTCTTCTTACTACGGTCTGAACGTCGATTTATTTAACCTTCGTCAGAAGTTCGGCGTATCAACCAAAGGCGCGACCTTAAATCTTGTGGCCGGCATAGCCTCGCAGCTTCAGCTGAAAACCCGCGCGCTTTCGCTGGATATCAATGAGGTCGGTAAGCTGAGAACGCCCTGCATTTTGCACTGGGATATGAACCATTTTGTTGTCCTGGTAAAAGTGCGCCACAACTCATTTGTGATCCACGATCCGGCCTTCGGGCGGCGGGTGGTGGGTATGAAGGATATGTCCAACCACTTTACCGGCGTGGCGCTGGAGCTGTGGCCGGATAAGGAATTCCACAAAGAGACGGTAAAAACCCGGCTGCGCCTGCTGGATCTGATGAAAAACATCAATGGTCTGCCCGGCGCGCTGTTAAAAATATTCGCGCTGTCAGTCGTCATTGAGTCGATTAATCTGCTCCTGCCGGTAGGAACTCAGCTGGTGACTGACCATGTTATTCAGGCGCATGATTACGATCTGCTAACCGTGATCTGTCTCGGCCTGATTATCTTTACCCTGTTTAAAGCCTTTGTCAGCGTAATACGGGCATGGACCTCGATCGCGCTGGGCACGTTGACGGATGTACAGTGGAAGACCACGCTGTTCGATCATCTGATGAAGCTGCCTTTATCCTTTTTCGAAAAGAGACATCTTGGCGATATTCAGTCCCGTTTTTCCTCGCTGGACGCCATCAGAACAACATTTACCAACAGCATCGTTACCGGGATTATCGATACCATTATGACTATCGGGCTTTTTGCGATGATGATGGTTTACGGCGGCTGGCTGGTCTGGGTCGTGATGGGCTTTACCCTTTGTTATGCACTGATGCGTCTGGTTACCTATCGCCTGTATCGCCAGCTGTCAGAAGAACAGATTGTCAAAGGCGCCAAATCCAGCTCCCACTTTATGGAAACGCTTTACGGTATTTCCACCGTAAAATCCCTTGGTATCGATAATATTCGCTCCAGCCACTGGCTTAATCTGAATATCGACGCCACCAATACCGGCATTAAAATTACCCGGTTTAATATGATGTTTGGCGGCATCAATACCCTGGTCAGCACGCTGGATCAGGTGGCCATACTCTGGCTGGGGGCTTCCATGGTGATTGATAATAATATGACCCTGGGGATGTTTATGGCTTTTAACTCCTACCGGGGACAATTTTCCCAGCGCGCTGGCAGCCTGATCGATCTGGCGCTGAGTCTGCGAATGCTCTCGCTTCATAATGAAAGGATTTCCGACCTTATTTTCACCGAGGCAGAAGAAACCGTCGCGCCACGGGCTATTTTCAGGCCCGGAGAAGGTATTGCGCTTAACGTCAAACAAGTCAGCTATCAATATGATGCGTTATCAAAACCGATTTTTACCGATCTGAATATTGCTGTTCAGCCCGGGGAAAGCGTTGCTATCGTCGGCCCTTCCGGCGTCGGGAAAACGACCTTGCTTAAAGTCATGAGCGGTCTCCTTATGCCCACCAGCGGCGAAATTCTGGCTGGAGGCCTGGATATTCATAAAATTGGGTTGAATAACTTTCGGCAAAGCATTGCCTGCGTGCTGCAGGATGACCGGCTTTTTTCAGGATCTATCGCGGACAATATCTGCGGTTTTTCCCCGGATGCTAACCGGGAGCTGATTATGGCGTGTGCGGTTTACAGCAATATTCACCACGAAATAATGAGTATGCCGATGGGCTATGAAACCCTGATTGGCGAGTTAGGCGCAGGCATTTCCGGCGGTCAAAAACAGCGGCTGTTTATTGCCCGGGCGCTTTACCGGCGTCCCAGCATCCTGTTTATGGATGAAGCAACCAGCCATCTTGATATCGAGAATGAAAAGGCCATTAACAACGCCATCTCCTCGCTTAAAATCACCCGCATTATCGTGGCCCACCGCCCTTCCACCATCGCCTCTGCCGATCGCGTAATTGAGCTATAGCGGCCCGATTTAAAGCCCGCTGAAAAGCGGGCTTCAGAGCAGCCGATACGGAATTACTTCGCGTAGGCTTCGGTGGTGATGGTCAGCTTCACGTCGTCACTGACGGCCGGCACATATTTATCCAGCTTAAAGTCGGAGCGTTTAAAGGTGGTGGTGGCATCAAAGCCAACCGCTTCCTTCTTCACCATCGGGTGCATGCCCTGCTTGTTCAGCACCGCATGCAGCACGACAGGTTTGGTGATGCCCTTGATGGTCAGGTCGCCGTGTACATCCAGGGTATTTTTACCGGTGCTGACCACTTTTGTGCTTTTAAAGGTCGCATTCGGGTATTTGGTCACGTCGAAATATTCCGGGCCTTTAAACTCTTCGGTCAGCTTGTCTACGTGCGTATCAATGCTGTTGACCGGAATAGTCACGTCCACTTTAGAATCGCTGACTTTAGCGGCATCAAAATCAATATTGCCGGTAACATCAGACAGATCGGCCGTTGGATGGGAAAAACCGAAGTGGGTCCACGAAACAACAACGGAGGTATGCCCGCTGTCCATTGCGTAATTAACGGGCGCGGCGGCAGAAAATTGTGACCAGAGCGCGGAGCTGATTAATAACGGTAAAGCGACTTTCTTGATTAACGTCATGCCGGTTGTCCTTATTTTCACCAGGAATGTTTAAGGATAGTGCAGCATTAACGGTTTGCCCGATAGTGAAGATATTTGACTGGCTTTGTCAAAAAGATTAGCCAACAGCAAAGGATCCTGGCGATCGAGCGGGACGACCGGGGATCCCTTTTGCAAGATTAGCCGGACGCAGCAATGCTTTAACAGCTATCACCGCGTCCCGTGCGAAAAGCGCGGCTTTAAGCTTTGGCCACAAACGCTTTTACCACATCCTGCCACGGCGTGGTCGCCCGACCGATCAGGCGGCTTAAAGTATGGCTGTCATCATACAGCGCGCCTTTGGCCGCATTGGCATCCGAATCCGCCAGCATCTCTGCCAGCCCGTCAGGCAAACCGGCCGCTTTTAACGCGGCGGCAAAGTCGTCCTGAGGCAAATTTTGATAACGTACGGCTTTACCGCTGGCCTGGGCGATTTCCGCTGCGAACTGCGTAAGCGTATAGGCCTCGTCGCCCGCCAGCTCGTAAACTTTATCAACAGGCACGTCGCTGGTCAGTACAGCAGCCGCCGCTTCAGCATAATCCTGACGGGTAGCAGAAGCGATTTTACCCTCGTCGGCCGCACCAATAAACACGCCGTGCGTCAGCGCTGGCGCAATGCTGGCGGCATAGTTTTCGCTGTACCAGCCGTTGCGAAGAATAACGTAAGGCACGCCGGATGCAATCAGCGCCTGCTCGGTTGCCCGGTGTTCATCGGCCAGCCCCATCGGCGAGCTGTCGGCATGAAGCAGGCTGGTATAGGCCAGCAGCTTAACGCCTGCCGCTTTGGCCGCCTCGATGGCCGCTTTATGCTGCGCCTCACGCTGGCCGACCTCGCTGGAGGAAATCAGCAGCACTTTATCCACGCCGCGAAAAGCGTCGGCCAGCGTCTGCGGTTGGTTATAATCGCCCTGGCGTACCTGAACGCCCAGCGCGGCGAGGTCGGCCGCTTTCGCCGGCGAACGCACCACGGCGACCAGCTCTTCGGCAGACGTTCTTTTCAGTAAAGCATCAATCACCAGGCGGCCAAGCTGGCCGGTTGCTCCGGTTACTGCAATCATAATGTTCTCCTTAGCGGTGATAAAAGCGCATCCGGCTTAGCCCCGGAAGCGTTGTGTTCAATCAGCCTATGCCATACACTAACCAAAAGTAAGTACTTACAGGTTTGTTAGTATGGAAAAAAATAGTTCCTCAATCGTTTCGCTTCGCGACAGGCTGCAACGCGGCGAATTATTGAACCGCGACTGTCCGTCGCGCGAAGTATTAAAACGCCTGACCGGCCGCTGGAGTTTGCTGGTGCTGATTGCGCTGGAGAACGACACGCTGCGCTTTGGCGAACTGCGGCGCAAAATAGGCGGCGTCAGTGAAAGAATGCTGGCGCAAACGCTGCGTTTTATGGAGGAAGACGGCTTTGTGGAGCGTATCGCTTATGAAGTGATCCCGCCGCACGTTGAATACAAACTTACCGTGTTGGGTCATGAAGCGCGCGACCGCATTACGGGCCTGGCCGACTGGATCGAGGATAATCTGCATCAGATTATTGATAACCGCCGCCAGTTTTCAGCAGAGGAATAAATCTGTATTCGGCGGCGGCCAACGCCATGCCGCTGGTTTGTTCCTTTTGCCTTCCCGGCAAAACGGTTGATAAAGTTCACCTTACCCAGTGATGGCATATTATTTTCGCCGACCCTAAATAAAAAAGGCCTTCATAATGAAGGCCTTTAATAATTAAGCGCGCCATTTATCGCTTCGGCGCCGCCTCCGGATACATCGCCAGCAGGCGACGCGTAACGCCGTTTGTCCAGCCGAATCCATCCTGCAACGGATATTCGCCGCCGCCCGCTAATACCGGCGCGCGGCCGGCAACGTTATATTTCTCCACCATCTTATGGTGACGATGATAGGTAGCGCCCGTTACCTGAAGCCAGCGTGCGGCTATTTCTTTCGCCAACAGCTCTTCACCGTAGTTATTAAAACCCTTGATCGCCATCCACTGCATCGGCGCCCAGCCGTTGGGTTTGTCCCACTGCTCACCGGTTTCTTCTACCGTAGTCAGCACGCCACCCGGCGCCAGCAGATGCGAGCGTACCGCCGCAGCGGTGGCAGCCGCCTGCTCCAGGCTGGCCATTCCTACGTAAAGCGGCGTCACGCCAGCCGCCGAGAAAGCGCCTTTTTCGCGCTCCCGCCAGTTGTAGTCGCGGTACAGCTCGGCCTGTGCGTCCCATAACCAGGCATCGACCGCTTCACGGCGGCGCACGGCTTTTTGCTGAAACAGTTCTGCGGTCGCACGATCGTTTTTACGGGCAGACAGGCGAGCGATCGTGGTTTCCAGCTTGTAGAGAAACGCGTTTAAATCGATCGGCACAATGCTGGTGGTCTGGATGCTTTCCAGCCGTCCTGCTTCGCTCAGCCAGCGGGAGGAAAAGTCCCAGCCGGAAGCCGCACCCGCCCGCAGATCGCGATAAACCTCGCTGGAAGGACGCGCCGAGTTTCTGGCGGTTTCCACGTCTTCAATCCAGGATTCGTCGCGCGGCGTATCGCGATCGTCCCAGTAGCGATTCAGTACCGATCCGTCCGGCATCATCACCACATGACGCCATGCTTCGCCGGGCGTCAGCGACTCCGTGCCGTCCATCCAGAAGTCATATTCACGCTTCAGCTGACGAAGATAACGCTGCGCCTGGCTAACGCCATCTTTTTCAAACAGTTCGACCATCAGCGCAAACACTGGCGGCTGCGAGCGGCTCAAATAATAGGTGCGGTTGCCGTTTGGAATATGGCCATATGTGTCGATCATCCACGCAAAGTTATCCGCCATCTGGCGCAGCAGATCGGTCTGTCCGCCAGCCGCGAAGCCCAGCATGCTGAAGTACGAATCCCAATAGTAGGTTTCGCCAAAGCGGCCGCCCGGCACGACATAAGGTTCCGGCAACGGCAGCAGCGAAGAAAATTCAGAATGCTTTTCCGGCTTGCGCGTCAGTACCGGCCACAACGAGTCAATATGCTCGCCCATGCTTTTTGCCGGATCGGCCACGTAGCGGCTGTCGTTAATTTTCGGCAGGTCGAAATTCTCCAGCACAAAGGCCAGCAGGTTAAAATCCTCTCGCTCGCGCTGAATAAAGTAGCGGTAGAGGATCATCTCCGGTTCGATTTTCGGCGCGCAGTCTGCAAAGGTTTTGCTGTCGGCAAAGATCCTTGCGCTCTGCACGGCTTCAAAGAGTTCCTGGTAGCGATCGGAAGGCGTCAGAATATCCGGCGCGGGCAGTCCCTGAATGGGTTCAGGCTGCGGTTCGGCCAGCATATCCAGCGCTTCATAATCGTGATAATAAGCTTCGTAATCTGCCAGGTTATTGTCAATGGTCAGGTCGTTATGATTAAAAGCGATAAAAACCTCCTGATGTCGATGATTGACAATGTGGTGTACGGTTAATTATGTATAAGGTTAAGTATAGTACTCGTGTCTCATAGTGCAAATAAGCGCGAATATGACAGAAGTTAAGATAATATTTCAAAAAATAAACAAACAAAGAATAATCGCTATTTCCCCCCTTGATTAAAGGAATAGCAAGAGGTGAAACCCCTCTTACATTTTCTGGAAAAAATGAAATAAAGCAGCCGCCCTCTCTTTAGTAGGTTCAGGCCCACCTTGCCCCATCTGTCGGGCTTCGGCCTATAGCTTCTTTCTGCTTGCCCGCAGTCGGTACAAAACAGCTTCAATCGAAAATTAAAGCGATGCTTTTTCATTCTTTGAAAAATTATTTAAATTTCTCATTTACATTAAATTTAAACGGCCGAATACTAATGCGGGTCAAATGCTGTTATGTCGATGGCAGCGATAAGTTTATCTGATAGCAAACCAGCCCTTTCAAATACGATTAAGGAAATCTCGTGGCACCGGTAGTAAATAAATCCGCAGCGTTGCACTCGGAAAGTCTTACAGATGAAGACGACAGTTTAGTTTCTCCCGTTAATTCTCCTGATATAAATAAAACCTATATTATTCGCGGCACGCGCAGATTTATGCACGCCACGCTGGCGCTGTTCTGCGCCGGCCTGTCCACCTTCGCCGTACTGTACTGCGTGCAGCCTGTGCTACCTGTTTTTTCGCAAAGCTTTCATCTGACGCCTGCGCAAAGCAGCCTGTCGCTGTCGGTCACCACCGTCATGATGGCGCTGGGGCTGCTGGTGACCGGGCCGCTGTCGGACGCCATCGGCCGTAAATCGGTGATGTCCGTTTCGCTGCTGCTGGCCGCCTGCTTTACGCTGATCTGCGCCACCATGAGCAGCTGGGAAGGCGTGCTGGCGATGCGCGCGTTGACCGGGCTGGCGCTAAGCGGCGTCGCGGCGGTGGCAATGACCTGGCTGAGTGAGGAGCTGCACCCGGTTTTCCTCTCTTTCTCTATGGGGCTTTATATCAGCGGTAATTCGATTGGCGGCCTGGTTGGGCGGCTCTCTACCGGCATGCTGGCCGATCACTTTTCCTGGAACGTTTCGCTGTTCGTGGTCGGCCTGTTCGCGCTGACGGCCGCCGGGCTGTTTTTCCGCCTGTTGCCCCCTTCGCAGCACTTCCGCGCCACTTCGCTGCGGCCGCACCAGCTGCTGGTCAACTTTATGTTCCAGTGGCGGGATATGGGATTACCGATGCTGTTCCTGGTCGGCTTTATTCTGATGGGCAGCTTCGTGACGCTGTTTAACTATGTCAGCTTTCGCTTTCTGGCCGCGCCTTTTTCCCTCAGCCAGACGGTGGTCGGTCTGCTCTCCGTCGTCTATCTGACCGGCACTTACAGCTCGCCGAAGGCGGGCGTGATGACCGCTCGCTACGGGCGCGGCGTGGTGCTGATGGCTTCGCTGCTGTTGATGCTGGCCGGCCTGATCGCTACCCAGTTCACCACGCTGTTGCTGGTGCTGCCAGGCCTGATGCTGTTCGCCGCCGGTTTTTTCGCCGCGCATTCGGTCGCCAGCAGCTGGGTCGGTCACCGCGCCCGTCGCGCCAGAGGCCAGGCTTCTTCGCTCTACCTTTTCTTTTATTACCTGGGATCGAGCGTGGCGGGGACGCTGGGCGGCGTGTTCTGGCACGGCTACGGCTGGGCTGGCGTCTCCGCATTTATCGCCGTGATGCTGCTGGGCGGGCTATGGCTGGCTAACAAACTGCGCCAAATTCCCGTGCTGGTGAAAAAAGTCCGTTAGTTTTACGGGGCGGCTCGCATTCTCCGCCCCGAACCGCTTCTGCTTAATTTACTTCCCCCTGCGCAGCCATTAAGCTACGGCCACCCGAAAGGTTCCTGTCGCTCATTGTTCAAGGAATAGTGTTATGTCGCTCCACCTCTGGCTTGCCTATGCCGGTATTATTGCCGTTCTTATCGCCGTTCCCGGCCCTTCTGCGTTGGTCAGCATGACGCACGGGCTGCGCTACGGCCGACGCCGCGCGCTGGCGACGGTGATCGGCGGCGTGATGGCGGCCATGACGCTGATGACCGCATCGGCGCTGGGGCTGGGCGCGATCCTGGCGGCCTCCACTACCGCCTTTACCGTGCTGAAAGTGGTCGGCGCCGCCTATCTGATCTGGCTGGGCATCAGCGCCTGGCGCAACAGCGCGCCGGCAGAAAGCATCGTTATCAGCGGCCAGCCGCAGGCGATGCCCGGCCTGCTTAAACTGTTTCGTAAAGGCTATATGGTCGGCATCAGCAATCCCAAAGACCTGCTGTTTTTCGCCGCGCTGTTTCCTAACTTTGTGGAAGCCAGCCAGCCGCACGCTGTCCAGTTCGCCACGCTGGCCGTCACCTGGGCCGTCACGGACTGCGGCCTGATGTTCGCTTACGCCTGCGCCGGTCGCCGCCTTTCTGGCGTATTTGCCAACCCGTCGCGCCTGCGCCTGCTTAATCGTGCCGTCGGCAGCCTGTTTGTCTTTGCGGGCAGCGCGCTGGCAATCTCCGCCCGCTAATGAGCGACGTCGAAAACCTGCACGCGATGGTGATTTTTGCCCGCGTGGTAGAAACGCTGAGCTATACCGAAGCGGCAAAACAGCTGGGGATATCCAAGTCGGCGGTCAGCAAAGAGATCGCCGCGCTGGAAATACGCCTGGGCGCAAAGCTGCTGCTGCGCACCACGCGCAAGATCGCCGTAACCGAGGTCGGTATGACCTGGTATCACTACTGCGCGCGCATTCTCAGCGAGGTAAAAAGCGCCGAGCTTTTTATTCGCCGCTTCCACGAGGAGCCGACCGGCAGCCTGCGCGTCGTCGCGCCGGTTACCTTCGGCTGCCAGTGCATCGTGCCGGTGCTGAACCAGTTCGTGGCGGGCAATTTGCACGTCAGCGTAGATCTCGACCTTACCGACAGGCCGGTGAATCTGGTGGACGATAATCTCGATCTGGCTATCGTCATCCGCCGCGACAGGCCGGAACATCCGCACTGCCTGCCGCTGATGGATATCAGCTGGGGGCTTTACGCCGCGCCAGCCTACCTTGAGCGTTTTAGCGCTATCCAACGGCCGGAAGATCTGACGCGCCACGACTTTATCCTGTTTCGTGGCCCGGCCCATACTATCTCGCTGCCCTTTCGCAAAGAGAAGCAGAAGCGGGATATCGAGGTGCGCAGCCGGTTTCGCGCCAATAACAGTACCGCGCTGGTTAATTCAGCGGTGGCGCAAACGGGGATAGCCTATCTGCCGGATTACGTCGCCCTACAGGCGGTGGAGGAAGGAAAACTCTGTCGGGTACTGCCGGAATGGGAAATGGATCTTTATAAATCCTGGATCCTGACCAAAGAGAACGGCCTGATTGCGCCGCGCGTCAGGCTGTTTATCGCCGCGCTGCAGAAAGCGCTGAGGTAAGGCGGAACCGAAGCTCCGCCCTGCATAATCAGTAGTAGTTGCCGTGGCGGTAATCCCAGGTGGTAAAGGTGTCTGACAGCATCGACATGATTTTATCCACGTCCAGTCCTTTACGGATCAGCACCGGACAAGGCGTAATGTTGCGCTCACCCTTCTGCTCCGGCACCAGCTTGCCGTTTTCATCCACCATCGCCACCATCACGCCCTGCTCGTAGCGGGTTTTCTCCGATTCGTTAGGCTGGATAGACTTCACATAGTCGTTGGCTTCGATAATCAGATCCGCCTGGGATTCGATACGCTCGCCGATGCCTTCGACCAGGCCACGGTTGCCTTTGCCTGATGGGTTAGCCGAGCTGGCGAAGGAGAATTTACCGTGGTTTTCCCACAGCTCTTTCGCCAGTTTCTCGCCGGGCACGCCGAATTTAATCACGAAGCAGCTGGTCTGACGGCGATCCATCATCAGATCTTTTGAACCGTCTTCCGGGATACGCGCCACCGCCTCTTCTTTCCACGGCAGGATGCAGCCCAGCAGCACGTCTTTGTCCCAGTGCTGCTGATACAGCGATTCAATTTCCGGGTTCAGCTGCGCCAGCTCTTTCAGCTGCTCCAGCGAGCCACACAGCACCACGCCCGGCTTATTGCGGTTGCGCTGCTTGGCGTCGAACTTGCGCTCCAGGCCTTTCGCATCGGAAGTCATGATGATGTAGCCCACTTTGGTCGGGCAGACGATCATGCCGCCGTCGGCAGACAGGATATTTACCGCTTCCGGCTGCAAGCCGCCGTTCCAGTGAATGGTTTTATTGCTCATGATTGCCCCTGCCAGTATAAGAGTCATGTGGGGGTCAGCGCCTTTTTGGCCTGCCCGGATAACTTCATCCTAACGCAGGCGGCTTTTTTCGCAACAGTCAGGCGCCTCTTTCGGCTATTGTTTCCACCAGGAAACAATTGTTGCAGAATGAGGCCGGATAGCGCCGCCAGACCTGCGGAACAAAGAAAGTTGAACCCTTCGCGGATTTTCGCCACTCACCTTTTTTAGCCTGAGCGAGCACCCTATGCAGATTGCCTTTTTCGCCGAGCAAGATCGGCTTGCCTTAAGCAGTTGGTTTACGTCGCAGGCCGACGTTACGCAGTGGGCCGGGCCGGGCGTCGCCTGGCCGCTGGAAGAGTCGTTTCTCGCCACGCTGCTGGATTCCGCCAGCCAGCAGCCTGCCAGCCTGCTTACTTTTGCCGGAAAACAGGCGGGCGAACTGGCTGCCGTGGCGCAGACAGGCTTTGACTGGAACAACCATCTGGCCTGCCTCTGTCGCGTGGTGGTCAATCCAGCGATGCGGGGACAAAATCTGGCGGAGCACATGCTGCGCCAACTGATTGCGACGGCTTTTCAGCAGGAAGGCATCGAGCGTATTGAGCTACGCGTCTACACCTTTAATCAGGCGGCGATACGTACCTACGAGAAGCTGGGTTTTGTGCGGGAAGGCGTACAGCGGCAGGGCGTGGCGGTAGGAGAAGCGCGCTGGGACTGCGCGCTCTATGGCATGCTGCGTCAGGAATATGTGCAGCCTGAAGCAGCGCGCCGCGCGTAATGGCCGTCACGCGCGGCGCCTGTAGCATCAGGCCGGGATAAGTTTTTCCGCCTTCAGCCTGTCAAACAGCGCGAAAAACGCATCGCGCGTGGGCTGATAACCGGTAAAGCCCGCCTTGCGGCTTTTGCTGACGTCGGTAAAGACCTCCATCGGGCGGCCCAGATCGGCGTCGGTATGCCACCAGGAAACCAGCCGGTTGATATCCGCTTCCTTGAGGTCGAACTGCTGCGCGATGGCTTTCCACTGCTCTGCCGCCGCATCCATCCGCCCTTCCAGCGGCTGCATCTCGTCCGGGTAAGGCGCGGCTTCCACGCCAAAATAGTCGGCGATCTGGCCCCACATCCATTTCCAGCGGAACACGTCGCCGTTGACCACGTTGTAATCTTCATTCTGCGCCGACGGCGTGGTCGCGGCCCATTCCAGCTGCTGCGCCAGCACGCTTGCGCTGGTCATATCGGTCACGCCTTCCCACTGCGCTTTCGAGCCGGGGAAGATAAACGGCTGGCCGGTCTGCTTGCAGAGGCTGGCATAAACGGCCAGCGTCTGGCCCATGTTCATCGCGTTGCCCAGCGCAAAGCCGATAATGGTATGCGGACGGTGCACGCTCCAGGTGAAGCCATACTTCTTCGCGCCCGCAAAGACTTCATCTTCCTGCGCGTAATAGAAGTTATCGACAGGCTGGCGGCCCTGCTCTTCGCGGAACGGCGTCATTGGCACCGCGCCTTTGCCATAGGCGTCAAACGGCCCCAGATAGTGTTTAAGGCCGGTGACCAGCGCCACGTGGCCGCCTTTCAGGCCGTCGCCCAGCGCGTCGATCACGTTACGCACCATCGCGCCGTTTACGCGGATATTCTCTTTTTCATTGGCCTGACGCGACCAGACGCTGAAGAAGACCTTATCAACCTTCAGGTCAGCCAGCGCTTTCTTAACGGATTCAGCATCGGTAAGGTCGGCGGTCAATGCCGTGCAGCCCGCCGGCACCGCCGTGCGGCCGCGTGAAAGGCCATAAACTTCCCAACCGTGGCCGGTCAGCTGCTCTGCCAGTGCGGTACCGATAACGCCGCTGACGCCGACAATAAGTGCGCGTTGTTGCATAAATTTTCCTCCTGATTGCTAATTCATTAAGCTTAATAGAGAATTAAAATCCTATTAGAGGTATAAATTCATATTATTTGAGAATATGAGTCATGAATAATGATCGGTCGGGATCGCCTTAAAGATATCACCCCCTTTGTCGCCAGCGTGGAGCACGGCAGTTTTACCGCCGCCGCCGATTCGTTGCATCTGACCAGTTCAGCCATCAGCAAAAGCGTGGCAAGGCTGGAAGCCCGGCTCGGCTCGCGGCTGTTTGAACGCACCACGCGACGACTGGCGCTGACGGATGCCGGTCAGGCCTTTTATGAAACCTGTACGCGTGTGCTGAGCGAGCTGGCGGAAGCGGAATCCGTACTGGCCGCCCAGCGCGCCATTCCGGTCGGACGGCTGCGGATTGCCGTGCCCAACACCTTTGGCCGGATGCGGGTGATGCCGCTTATCAACGAATTTTGCCAGCAGAACCCGGAGATGCAGATTGCCCTCTCTTTCTCCGATCGCTTTGTCGATCTGTTTGAGGAAGGCGTGGATATTGCGATACGTATTGGCGGCTCGACAGATTTTCCGCCCTCGCTGGGCTGCCGCTTTTTGGGTAATGAAAGGCTGATCTTCTGCGCTTCGCCGGACTATCTGGTGCAGCACGGCGTGCCCGACTCTTTGCAGGCGCTGACCGAAAGGCGAGCCATTGTTTACGATCGGGTAGATGGCAGCACCAGTCCGTGGCATATCCGTTCGCCGGATGGACGAACGATAACCCGAACCCTGCCTTATCGGATGGCGTTAGGGGATGGCGAAGCCCAGGTCGCCGCCGTAGTAGCCGGACTCGGCGTGGCGCAAATGGCGACCTGGCTGCTGGAAAAAGAGTTGGCCAGCGGCGCGCTGGTACCGATCCTGCCAGAGCTGGCGGTAGAAGGTCTGCCGCTGTTTATCGTCTGGCCGCGCAGAAAGCAGCTGCTGCCGAAGGTCGACGCGCTGCTTGCCACGCTGGATCGGCTGAAGATCAGTCAGTAGCGGGTTTATTTACGTTGATGCGCCACGGCACGCCGAACTTATCGATCAGCGTACCGAAACCGGCCGCCCAGAAGGTTTCTTCCCATTCCAGCGTGACCTTACCGCCAGCGGAAAGATTATCGAACCAGCGTTTGCCTTCGGCAGGATCGTTGCTCGACAGGCTGACGGCAAAACCGTTATAGCTTACCGCTTCCGCGCTGTCGCTCATTTGCAGCTCGCCGTCGCCGATATGCAGCAGCGCGTGCATGATTTTATCATCCGCTGGCTGTTCCGCGCTTGGGCTGTTCTGTTTCTGCGGCTGCTGTTTTTTCTCCGCAGGCACGTCACCCCAGGTCATTTTAACCGTCAGTTCGGCTCCCGTGGCCTGCTGATAAAAAGCGATAGCCTCTTCACAGTTTCCCGAAAAGTATAAATAAGGCGAAAGTTGCATAACATCTCCTTCGTTTGAGGTATGTGCTGAAGAACAAGCTCGAAGAAAGTGTAGCAGGCGACTGAGATCTGGCGCTTATTACATGTTACTGAATAAAAACGCATGCCAGGAAAAGCAGAACGTTCTTCTGTCCGGCTCTGGCAGGAAGGCTCGTCGGTTTAAACCAGACGCTTTCGACACGGCAAAAAAACGGCCAGTTTGCTGGCCGCTTCATCTGAAAGGTATAAAAATATGTTGCCCTGCTACCGACGCTATCCGGGCCAACGCTTTCATGCCTTTGCCGTTACTCTTTGCCTCAGGTCGTTCCAGTAGTTGCGACAGGAGCGGTAATAAACAAGCGCTCGCCCGCGCTAATTATCTGCGTCCGTTTCAACATCATTTTTCTGGTAACCTCTTCCTGGCGACTATGGCATGTAGCTGACGATAAGATTCCATCTGGTCTCAAAAGCGACGGATATTGCGTTTCAATTGCGGGTCTCGCAGAAACTTCTGTGTGTAAATGTGCGGCCCAACCGGTATATCAAAATAACGCCTGTGTTGTCATATTGGTTGTTATATACGTATTCAGCTTGCGGAGCGGCATTATCAGCGTCATTTTTTTGACCCTGGTGTAGTGACGTTGCGAGCAAGATTGACCTTTGCAGGGGTAATAAAATAAGTGTTGATTTAGCTGAGTAGCAGCGGTTTTATAACGGGGAACCGGCCTTGTGTAAACCGCCAGTGGCCCGGCTTTGACCATGCCCCGGCAGCAGTGCGCCAGGGAGACAAGCCAAGCGTTCCAAAGTTGAACCAGCTGGCAAGTTCAGTCCCGGAAGCCAGAGCGATTACAGATGTTCTTCAGGCACGATGGCGTGAAATATCCAACCAGCGGTCTGACAGAGATGTTTTCAGTTACGTGATCAACCTTTATTGGAAGTTTATACGAGGCAAAGAAAAGCAGTAATCATTTTATTTATACAAGGAAGAATTATGGCTCAGGATATTTTCATAAAATTTAATGGAATTGAAGGCGAGTCTCAGGATTCTACACATAAAGGTGAAACAGAAATCCTGAGTTGGGAATGGTCTGTCAGACAGGCATCAAATATGCACCTGGGATGGGGTGGCGGCGCCGGGAAGTGTACCGTTGACGACTTGTATTTTGAACATTATATCGATAAGACCAGCACCAACTTACTTCATTATTGTCTTACTGGAAAACGTATACCTGAAGCCGTTTTGACTGTCAGAAAAGCTGGCGGCTCTCCGCTGGAGTATATGCACATTACGCTTCAGGATATTATCATCACCGGCGTAAATCCTGTGTATCTCAATACCATGCGCGTCCCGCGTGAAGCGGTCAGCCTCGCGTTCTCCAGGATAAAGATGGATTACGTTTTGCGAAATGCGGGGAGAAATATAGCGGGTACGGTTTCTATGGGATATGATATTAAAGCTAATACGGATATTTAACTATAAGTAATATAAGGGAATATAACTATGCTATTCGTTAATAAAAATGGGTTAGTGGATGCGGAACGTATTATCGTCAGACGTTTCAGCACGATAGAGCGTGGCAAACTGGACAAAGTAAATGGGATTATCGTACATCAGACCGGAGGATCGACAGCAGAAAGCTCTTTTAACAGTTATAAAAACACAGGCGCAAATGGTGCACATTTTCTGATAGATAAAGACGGTACTATTTACCAGACAGCTTCAGTCTTTAAAATTACTTATCATGTCGGCAATATAAGATCCAGATGCTACATGGAAAAGAAATGCAAACCTTCGGAAATTTCCAAAATAAAGCCATTACTGAATAAATATAAGCAGCTCTCTCGTTTAGAACAGAAAAAGCCATATCCAGAAAGATACCCTGCTAACTTTGATTCTCTGGGCATAGAAATAGTTGGAAAACCTGTTTCAGGTGAAGACCAGGATGCTATTTATGAAAAGATCAATGATGCCCAAAACAGTTCATTGAAATGGCTTGTAGCTGAACTTTCTGACACATTAAAAGTATCGATGACTGAAATTTTCAGACATCCTGAAGTATCATATAAAGTTAAGACAGAAGCGGGTACAGCACAATGGTAAAAAAAATTTTCGTCATGCTGTGTGTGTTTTTTACTATAAATATAGCTTTTGCAGGACATATGGCGACCCGAAAAATCACAGGCATTAAAATTGATGAAACGGGAAAAACCGAAGATGAATCAGGAAATGTCAAAAATGGCTGCCTGGCATTTAAAATAACAGAGCGAGACGTGACGGATTTTTTTTCTGAGGCGTATCCGGTGCCTTTAAGTTTTAATGTACATGATCGTTATTCACCCTGTTATGCTAAAGGGACTATTGAATTTAGCAACAACACCCGTGGTAAATGGAAAATATTCTCCAGTGGAGGAGGAACACTACGATGGGACACTGGTGATGTAGTAACTTTATTTTATAATGATTATAAATGGACAGATCCTTTCGAAGGAACATACACGTCTGATGACGAGCTTGATTAACAATCAAAATCTGCTCCCAACCATTAAGGTACACGCCTGACTGGCGTACCTTATTTACTGGGTGTTTCAACTTTTACAGCGCAATCTGACCGGGCTGGAAAAGGGTGCCGGGTAACAAAATTTTGGCGGTTCCGGCGTAACTCTTGGTAATGAGCGGACATCAATGCCGTTTTCTGCATCTTTGTGGAAGCAATCTGTCCCCGGATCGGGCACGCCGTCTACAATCTGAAGCGGCCATTTACTGGCCGCTTTTTTACCGGTCAAAGTCGCTTATTTCACTTCAGTCAGCTTCTCAATATCCACGCTGCCCTGCTGTTCAGCGTCGTTTTTACGCACTTTCGCCACGTCGCTGGCGCTAACCTGCTCTTTGGCCGTATTGCCCCAGCTGGTGCGGATAAAGTTCACCACGTCGGCGACCTGCTGGTCGTTCAGCCGCCAGCCGAAAGCCGGCATGGTGATGGCAGAAGGGGCACCCTTCACGCCTGGCAGCGTCGCGCCGCTGATAACGATATGGATAAGCGAGGTTGGATCTTCCGCCAGCACCACAGGATTGCCGCTCAGCTGCGGGAAGAAGCGCTTATAGCCGCTGCCGTCCGTTTTATGGCAGGCCGCGCAGCTGTCGACGTACACCGACGCGCCCGGTTTGCTGTCGTCGCCCTTCCACAACGCCTTCGCTACCTTGTCATCCGGCGTAAAGCCGACCTGATTTAAGTCTTTCGCGCCCAGGGATTTCAGATAGCGCGCAATGGCGGTGATATCTTCGTCGCTTAAATGCTGCAAACTGTGCTGCACCACTTCGGTCATGCCGCCAAAGGCCGCGGTACGATCGTTGCGGCCATAGCGCAGGAACTGCGTCAGATCGTCTTCGCTCCAGCGGCCCAGTCCGTCACGGCTGTCGCCGCGCAGGTTGTTGGCGGTAAAGCCGTCAATCGGCGAGCTGCTGCCGGAAAGGTAGTCGCTGCCTTCGCCGTCGTTCAACGCTTTTTCCTGCATGGTCAGGCTACGCGGGGTATGACAGGCGCCGCAGTGGCCCAGGCCTTCCACCAGATACTGACCGCGAGCCAGCACCGCATCCTGCCCTTTAATCGCCTGGAAAGCTTTTACGTCCGGTGCAAACAGCCCGCGCCAGATCGACAGCGGCCAGCGCATCGACAGCGGCCAAGGAATGTCGCTTTTCCTGTTTTCGGCCTCAACCGGCTTCACGCCATGCATAAAGTAGGCGTAAAGCGCGTGCATATCCTCATCGTTAACCACGGCATAGGAAGGATAAGGCATCGCCGGGTAGAGCGTGTCGCCGTTCTTCGCTACGCCGTGGCGTACCGCTTTCTGAAAGTCGTCATAGCTGTAATCGCCAATGCCGGTTTTCTTATCGGGCGTGATGTTGGTGGAGTAAATCTTGCCGATGGGCGTCGCCATCGCCAGCCCGCCAGCAAAAGATTCGCCACCCATTTTGGTATGGCAGGCCACGCAGTCGCCCGCGCGCGCCAGATACTCGCCGCGCTTGATCAGATCGGCGCCGTTATCCTCCGCCGCCGCAACAAAGGTGGTCATACCCAGCATCAGAGCCGGGATCAGCATTTTCATCATGGTCATCCTTACGCCTGCACCAACGGACCTGGACTTGGAAGGTACTGTTCACGAATCGCTTTCGCTGACCAGTAGGTCAACGCCGCCACCATGCCGGTCGGGTTGTAGCCCAGCCCCTGCGGGAAGGCGGACGCGCCCGGAACAAACACGTTCGGCACATCCCAGCTTTGCAGATAGCGGTTAACCGCGCTGGTTTTCGGATCTTCGCCCATGATCGCGCCGCCGTTCATATGCGTGGTCTGATACACGGTGGTGTCGAAATGCGTGCCCGGCATTTTCGGCGCGCCGCTGATCAGTTTCGGGTTCATCGCTTCGGCGATTTTGTGCATCCGGCCATGCATAAACTGCGACATTTTGATGTCGTTTTCCTGCCAGTCGAAGGTCATACGCAGCAGCGGCTGGCCGAAAGCATCCTTGTAGTTCGGATCCAGATCCAGATAGTTGTTGCGATAGGACTGGTGCGCGCCGTGCGCGTCCATCGAGACATGATGCGTATAGTGATCGGCGACCGCCGCTTTCCACTTGCTGCCCCAGCCTGGCGTGCCCGGCGGCGTCGGCAGGCCGGAGATCGGCTTCACGCCCGCCTGGTTAACCCAGAACGGCGAGCCGCCGACAAAGCCATATTTGCCGTGGTCGAAGTTATCCGCGTTGAAGTCGTCCACGCCCACGCCCGCGCCGCCCGCGCCGATAAAGTTGTTGGTAAAGACGTCTTTATCAAAGAAGGCCTTGATGGTGGAAATATTCTGATAGGCAAAGTTACGGCCTACGGTGCCTTCGTTAGTGACCGGATCGTAAGGCTTGCCGATGCCGGACAGCAGCATCAGGTGCACGTTATGGAACTGGAAGGCGGACAGGATCACCAGGTCGGCGGGCTGCTCGATCTGGCGGCCAAGCGCATCGACATAGGTCACGCCGGTAGCGCGCTTTTTGTCGTCGGTCAGGTTGACGCGCAGCACGTTGGCGTTTTCGCGCAGCTCAAACTTCGCTTCCTGACGTAGCGCAGGCAGCACGTTAACGTTCGGCGACGCTTTGGAATACATATAGCAGGCGTAGCCGCTGCAATAGCCGCAGAAGTTGCACGGCCCCATCTGCGCGCCGTAGGTGTTGGTGTACGGGCCGGAAGTATTGGCGGAAGGCAGATCGTAAGGATGATAGCCAACGGATTCAGCGGCCTGCGCGAACAGCTGCGCGGAGAAGGTTCGCTTCTGCGCGGGCAGCGGGAACTTGTCGGAGCGATCCGGCGCGAACGGGTTGCCGCGTCCCTGCTGGCCGACGACTTTGCCCTTAACGCGCCATTCCGAGCCGGAGGTGCCAAACACTTTTTCGGCCTTATCAAAAAACGGCTCCAGCTCGTCATAGGTGACGCCGAAATCCTGAATGGTCATGCCCTCAGGAATAAACTTTTTGCCGTAGCGCTCTTCATAGTGGCTGCGCATCCGCAGCTCGATCGGATCGACGCGGAAATGCACGCCTGACCAGTGCAGGCCCGCGCCGCCGGTGCCGGTGCCGGGTAAAAACGCGGCAAGCTGGCGATAGGGCTGCGCGGTCTGCGCCGAGTTATGGCGGATGGTCACGGTGCTTTTGGAGAGATCCTGGAACAGCTTTTTACGGATGTTATAGGTCAGCTCATCAATAACCTGCGGATACGCGCCGTCAGGATAGGTGTCGCGATGCGGGCCACGCTCCAGCGCAACCACGTTCAGGCCCGCTTCGGTCAGCTCTTTCGCCATGATCGATCCCGCCCAGCCGAAGCCTACGATCACCGCATCTACTTTTTTCATTACGTTTGCCATGCTTATGCTCTTTCCCCACGAATCGACACCGGCGGGAACGGATAGCGCTCGCCCCGTTCAACCCAGTCCATAAAATCAGCGCGCGCGCCCGGAAAGCCGATCAGCTTCCAGCCGACCATATTCTGATTGCCGCCATGCACAGGATCGCTGAAGAAGCCTTCGCGCGTGTTCTGTAACAGGAAAGAGAAGAAAACCTTAGCCGGAACCTGTTTGAACTCGGCTTTGCCGGCTTCAAAGGCCTGTAGCAATGCGTCCTGCTGGTCGTGGCTCAGGTCGGCGAACGCTTTGCCGTGCTGCGCTTTGGCGAAAGCATCCGCGTCCGCCAGGCCCAGGCGGTAAATATCGCGCGGGATCAGCGGGTACTGATAGCCCAGCTCTTTGTCGGCATCGGGATGGAAAGGTCCCTGCATATACCAGTTGGAACCGGTCGCGTAAGGCGTGTTCATCTGACGATCGATATATTCCGGCACGCCCGCTTCCAGCGCGCCGGGGCCGCGTTCGTCGGCAGGGATCAGGCGCGCCACGGCCGCCTTAATAAAAGCGTACTCTTCCGGGGTAAACCAGGTGGGCTGGTAATCGCGGGCCTGCTGCGGCCCTGCAGGCTCGGGCGCGGCTACGGCTGCGGCTGGCGCGGCTACGGCTGCGGCTGGCGCGGTTAACGCGCCCAGGCCCGTGCTGCCAATCGCCACGGCGGGCGCAAGCGTAATGGTTCTCAGCAGAAAGTCCCTGCGGGAGCTTCCGATCGTTTCTTTTGACATGACATTGCCTTTTAAAATGGCCTGGTTGTTCGGCTGTAAGCATTCGTGATGGGAGACCCGCTAGCCTGTTTTTTTATAAAAATCGGGCGCTAGCGTGATCTGAATCAATGTTACCGGTAACAATTTGTGGATTTTAACAGGAATCGGCGCAAAAAATTAGCGTAAATAAACAAAATGGCACAATTTCATTAACAACCAGGCAGGCGGAAAGAGAGAGGCACGTCACCAGAGAGGGCCAGCGCGCAGCAGAGCGTTATAAGGGATGAGCTATTGAAGAACGCGCGGCCGCAGCAGAACCAGCACGCAGCCTGACGTTGTGGTGGTTAAGCCGCAGAAAAGCGCGCGGCAGCAGAACCAGCATGCAGCCTGACGTTGTAAGGGATGAGCTACTGAAGAACGCGCGGCCGCAGAAGGCCAGCGCCTTATGATGGATGAGCCGCAGAAGGCCAGCTTGTCACATTGCGCGCGAATGATTTAGCCAAAGGCGCGCGCAAGGCCAGCGCGCAGCACGACGCCCTGGTGGATAAGCTACGCGGCGATCGTAGCCATAACGCTGTTCAGGATCGGGCCGCTAAGGGTGAACCTGGCCGTCGCGCTTTTCGTCCAGGCCAAACAGCTTCAGCCGCGTCTCCGACGGCTGCGGGCGGCCAAAATAATACCCCTGGAACAGCGTACAGCCTTCGATTTTCAGCTGCTCGAACTGCTCGCTGCTCTCCACCCCTTCCGCCGTGATTTGAATATCCAGGCTGCGGCTCATGCCCGTAATGGCCCGGATAATGGCCAGCGCCTCGCGGCTCTCTTTCATATCGTTGATAAACGACTTGTCGATTTTGATCTTATCGAACGGGAAAGAACGCAGATAGCTGAGCGACGAGTAGCCAGTGCCGAAGTCATCCAGCGCGATGCGCACGCCCAGCTTTTTCAGCTTTTGCAGAATGCGGATATTGACCAGGGTGTTGTCCAGCAGCACCGACTCCGTGATCTCCACTTCCAGCCGGTGCGGGGCCAGCCCGGAATCCTTCAGCGCCGCTTCCACTACCGACACCAGCGAACTGTTTTTAAACTGGAGCGGCGAAAGGTTGACCGCCACGCTCTGATGCGCCGGCCACTTCGCTGCCTCGCGGCAGGCTTCGTACAGCGCGAAGGCGCCCAGCGAGTGGATCAGCCCGGTTTCTTCCGCCACGGGAATAAAGTCCAGCGGCATAATCAGCCCCTGTTTCGGATGGTGCCAGCGCATCAGCGCTTCGTAGCTGATGATCTCCTGGCCCAGACTATCGGTAATCGGCTGGTAATACAGCTTGAGGTGGCGATGGGTCATTGCCTCGCGCAGATCGGTTTCAATCATGCGGCGCTTGCTGGCGGCTTCGCCCATTTCGCTGGAGAAATGCTCAAAGCGGTTGCGGCCGTTGCGTTTGGCTTCGTACAGCGCCATATCGGCACAGCGCAGCAGCTCGGCGGGGGTGGTCAGACCGCCTGCGACAATAGAAATGCCGATGCTCAGCCCTACCGTCAGGCTATGTCCGTCGACGTTGAAGGTCGGACGGATGGCCTCAATCAGCCTTTGCGCCACCGCTTCGGCTTCCTGTAAATGCGTCAGGCCCGGCAGTACGATAGAGAATTCATCGCCGCCGTTGCGCGCCAGCGTATCCTGTTCACGCAGCACGCCGCGCAAACGGCTGGCGACGGCGCGCAGCAGATCGTCGCCGACCTGATGGCCCAGCGCGTCGTTGACGTTCTTGAAGTTATCCAGATCCAGACAGAGCGCCGCCGTCTGTTTACCATTATCGAAATCGCAGCGCAGCGCCTCGTTCAGCCGCTGGCTGAACAGCACGCGGTTCGGCAGGCTGGTCAGGTTATCGTGATGCGCCATATGATGAATGCGCGCATCAGCCGCGCGCTGATCGGTAACGTCGTCAGCAATCAGCAGCACGTAGTTAGTATGGGCGTCGTTGCCGTTAATAATCGAGGCCGAAGCGTTGATGATCCGTTCGCCGCCACGGGTACGTAACAGCTGCTCGTTTTTATGCACGCCTTCATTGCGCTGTGCGGCGGTCGCCAGCTGGGAAAAATAGCCGCTCAGCTCTGAGGGCATGTAATCGTCCAGCCTTTTGCCGGCAAGCTCTTTCATTTTTACGCCCAGCAGCTGCTCCGCTTTGCTGTTCAGCAGCAGCACCTCGCGCGATACCACGTCTTCCACTATCACGCAGCAGGGAATATTGCCGATAATGGTGTCGAGAAACTTCGACAGCGCGGCCATCTTATTGCTGTTCTGCTCTGCCAGATCTTTTGCCCGCAGGATCTGCTGTTCGTACTCGCGCAGTTCAGTGCAGTCGCGGGTAATTTTGGCAAAGCCAAGCAGGCGGCCTTCTTTAGTATGAATCGCTTCGATCACCACGTGCGCCCAGAAGGCGCTGCCGTCTTTGCGATAGCGCCAGCCCTGATCTTCAAAACGCCCAACGCTTTGCGCAATCGCCAGGTTTTTGTCGGGCAGGCAGGCAAAGCGATCCTGCGCGCTATAAAAGCAGGAGAAGTGTTCGCCGACGATTTCCTCCGCCGTATAGCCTTTGGCGCGATGCGCGCCGGCATTCCAGTTCACCACATGGCCCTGGGGATCGAGCATATAGATGGCGTAGTCGGTGACGCCCTCCACCAGCAGACGGAACACCTGTTCTCTTTCGCGCTGTTCTTGCAGCACGCGCTGTTGCTCAGTGCAGTCGCGGGTGATTTTGGCGTAGCCGATTAGCCTGCCGTCGTCGTCGTGCACGGCGTCAATGACCACGTGCGCCCAGAAAGAGGTGCCGTCTTTACGATAGCGCCAGCCCTGCTCTTCGAATCGGCCGGTACGGTAGGCGGTTTTCAGGTTGGTTTCCGGAAGCTTAGCCAGCCGGTCTTGCGTGCTGTAAAAGCAGGAGAAGTGTTTGCCGACGATTTCTTCCGCCGTATAGCCTTTGGAACGCCTTGCGCCTTCGTTCCAGTTCACCACATAGCCGTCGGGATCGAGCATGTAGATGGCGTAATCGACCACGCCTTCGACCAGCAGACGGAATTTCTGCTCCTGGGCGCGCTGTTCGGCAAGCTGAGCCTGCTGTTCGGTGCAGTCGCGGGTAATTTTGGCGAAGCCGATTAGCCCGCCGTCGTCGTCGTGCACGGCGTCAATCACCACATGCGCCCAGAAAGCGCTGCCGTCTTTGCGGTAGCGCCAGCCTTCGGTTTCAAAACGTCCTTTTTCGCGGGCGATGGCCAGGCCGCGCTGCGGCAGTCCTTTTTCTCTGTCTTCCGCACTGTAAAAACAGTCAAAATTTCTGCCGATAATTTCATCCGGCAGATAGCCTTTCGCCCGCTCCGCGCCCGCGTTCCAGTTGGCTACGGTGCCGTCAGGTTTCAGCATATAAATGGCGTAGCCGACCACGCTTTGCACCAGCAGTCGGTACATCACATCATTATTTTCGTTCATTTTCTTTCCGCCTGAGGGACGCTGCCCCGAAGAAGGCCTGGCCTGCAGATAAGCGGCCCTCCGCTGCAGGCCCGCCTTTTCTGAAGCAATCCCGCGCCGCTATTCCCTGTAAAACCTTGCTGTATCAGGCTCCGCTGCCTGAAAGTGCCTTATCGTTATCGGCCTCGTTTAAATAACATTCAGCATTTATTTTGCCGGGCCAGGGCGGGGAGGACTATGCAGGGTTGAACGCGTGGCTGCAACCCGCGATCGCTACAATCCCGGGATAAGATGTTTGCAGAATATTAAAATAATGGCCTGTAATTTATTAACGCTTCGCGACCGCTATTCACGTTAATGACTGGCGTAACGGAAACACCCGCCTGTTGCAAAGGCGGCGGTCAGACATCAGCGGATACAAAACCGGTAAGACCATTAACGAGTAATCGCGTTAGATGGTGGCCTTACCGTTCTGGAGTCGCTATGTTTAAATCCTTTTTCCCCCGCCCCGCGCTGTTCTTCAGCAGCGCCGCCGTCTGGTGCGCGATCGCCATTCTCGTCTGGTTTGCCGGCGGCAGGCAGTTTCTTACCTCATTCGCCCATGCCGGCCCGCTGCCAAATAACGCCTTGCGCTTTATCGCGCCTTCCGCCCTCGCTTTTTATCTTTATTATTTTGCAGCTTTCGCCCTGTTCGCCGGGTTCTGGCGCGTGTTCAGTCCGCATCCCTGGCAAAATTGGTCGGTAAACGGTTCGGCGCTGATTATTTTTGTAACCTGGTTTTCGGTGCAGATGAACGTTGCTATCAACGCCTGGTATGAGCCGTTTTACGATCTGATCCAGCGCGCGCTGACCCATCCCAATTCGGTACCGATCGCCACGCTTTATCAGCAGCTGATCGGCTTTCTCAGCATTGCGCTGATCGCCGTGCTGGTGGATGTGCTGAATATGTTCTTTATCAGCCACTATGTTTTCCGCTGGCGCACGGCGATGAACAACTATTATATGGCGCACTGGTCGCGGCTGCGCGGCATTGAAGGCGCGGCGCAGCGCGTGCAGGAAGACACCATGCGCTTCGCCTCGACGCTGGAGGATATGGGCGTCAGCCTGATTAACGCTGTTATGACGCTTATCGCTTTTTTGCCGGTGTTGATTGGGCTATCGGTGCATGTGAAAAACGTGCCGCTGCTGGGTGACCTGCCCTACGCGCTGGTGATTGCCGTGGTGCTCTGGTCGCTGCTGGGCACCGGGCTGCTGGCCGCCGTCGGCATCAGGCTACCGGGCCTGTCGTTTCGTAATCAGCGGGTGGAGGCGGGCTACCGTAAAGAACTGGTCTATGGCGAAGACGATCCCGCACGCGCCAGTCCGCCCACGGTGCAAAATTTGTTCGGGCTGATCCGTAAAAACTATTTCCGGCTCTACTTTCACTATCTCTATTTTAATATCGCCCGCTCGCTCTATTTGCAGCTGGACGCCGTTTTCGGCCTGGTGGTGCTGTTCCCTTCTATTGTCACCGCCGCCATTACCTTCGGGCTGCTCCAGCAGATCAATAACGTATTTGAACAGGTGCGCGGCGCCTTTCAGTATCTGGTTTATTCGTGGAGCACGCTGGTTGAGCTGTTGTCTATTTATAAACGTCTGCGGCTGTTTGAACAGGTACTGGAAAGGGAAGCGGAGGGAGAGCTTTAACAGGGCGCGGAAGGAACCGCGCCCCGGAAGGGCCGCTTATTGTTGCGCGGCCAGCCTGGCGAAGACCTGCTCTACCGCGTAAGCGCCCGGATCCTTCACGCCGTGCAGGCTTTCCTGGTTAAGGTAAGAGGAGCGACCCGCCTGCGCTTTGCTCATCTGCGCCGTTTTTTCCGCGCCCGCTTTTGCCGCCTGCGCCGCCTCTTCTCTACTTTTACCCGCCGTCAGCGCGGCAAAGGCCGGATCCAGCGCGTCAATCATGGTGCGATCGCCCGGCCGCGCGCCGCCGTAGTGCTGCATCCGTTCCAGCCCGTAGCTCAGCGCCTGCGGCAGCGCCTCGCCTTCTTCCAGCTTCTGTCCGGCGGCGGTAAACATAATCGACATCAGCACGCCGCTGGATCCGCCCATCACCACCGCCAGCTCTTCGCCAATCAGCGTTAGCAGGTTTTCTGGCTCGTTCAGCGGCAGCCTGTTCGCTTCCAGCTCGGCGAGGATTTTTTTCGCCCCGGCGGCAAAGGTCGAGCCGGTGTCGCCATCGCCCACTTTGGCATCCAGCTGGTTAAGCTCGGTCTCCAGCTCTGCCAGCGTGCGGCAAACGGTAGCAACTATGGCGGCCGTTGATGCATTTTCCGAAGGCGCAAAATGCTGCTGCCGCGCAACTTTTTCGCCCTGGCGCGTATTAAGCGGCGCAGGCTTGCTCGCGGGCTGCCAGCCGCTGGCCTCAACCGGCGCCTGCAACGCTTCCGCCAGCGCGTCGGTCAGCAGCAGCGTCGACAGCGAAAAGCCTTTCATATCCAGCGCGCTGACCAGCGTCGCCGGGCCAATCAGCAGATCGACCTGTTTTCCCAGCGGCGAACGCAGCACCTCACGCGTCAGCACCGCCATTTCCAGCGAAGAGAATCCGCCCAGGTTATTGATTAACAGCGCCGTTTTTTTATTGTCCGGATTGTGCTCCGCCAGCTTCGCCGCCATCAGTGCAACGATCTCGCGGCTGTCCTGCGTTTTCAGCGTAGAGGCGCCCGGTTCGCCATGAATGCCCATGCCTAACTCGCTTTGGCCTTCTTTAACCCGCTCGTCCCGCTTTTCGCCGGGCACATGGCAGCTGCTGAAGGCCAGACCAAGGCTGGCGGTGGCGGCAATGGCTTCGTTGGCCGCTGCCATCACCTCCTCCAGCGATTTGCCGCTGGCGGCGGCGTAACCGGCGACTTTATGGATCAGCGCCGTACCGGCAATCCCGCGCGGCTGTGGATTATCCGGCAGCGCGATATCATCGGTCACCATCACCAGCTCGACCTTAAAGCCCAGCTTTTTGGCTTTTTCCGCCGCCAGGCCGAAGTTCAGCCGATCGCCCGTGTAGTTTTTAACGATCAGCAGGCAGCCTTTTTCACCCGTGACGTTGATGATAGCGCTGAGTACCGCCTCCACGCTCGGCGAGGCGAAGATATCGCCACAGACGGCCGCGGTCAGCATTCCTTTTCCGACAAAGCCCACGTGGGCCGGTTCATGCCCGGAGCCGCCGCCGGAAATCAGCGCTACGTCCTTTTTATCCCAGTCGTTACGCACCACCACCCGAATATCGGGGCCGGCGTCAAGCAGGCTAAGGCTGTGCCACGGGTTGCCGATCAGCGCGCCTTCAATGGCTTCACTGACCAAATCGCTTTTTTGATGCATGAAAAACTGACTCATAAATCTGTTTTCTCCTGGCTGAAAAGAGCGGACTGAGTCACTAACTGTAGTTGAATTCCTGCGGCGGCCGCGCAGGAAACAGGCAGGGCAAGGAGAAAGGCAGTAACTTAAAATGGACGTGATTTCCCTTTTTTCAGCAACAAACGTTGGTAAAAGCTAACGGAAAAACAACAGAATATTTTATATTTTTTATCACTTTTTGCCGTGGGAGAGTCGTTGCCCTTCTGGTCGGGCCTCTGCGTACCCGCCACAGGAAAACTCCGAATAACCGAAAACAGCACCATGATTACTAAAGAATTTATTATTGCAAACCCCGGCATTATTCCTAATTGTTTCTCTGCGCTGGTTTTGAGATTGCAGTATATCAGTCAATTATTATACAGTTTTGGTTATCGTTCTGCGGCGTTCGGGAAAGCTTCTTTTATCCGACTAACGCTTTCCCCCCTTAACGCAGACGATCCCCCCTCTGTAGCAGGATAAGCTTCACCACGCCACCACCAGGGCGTTATGCGGAGCAGGTCGCAAGGCCTGCTCTTTTTTATCGCTGTTTTGGCTGTAAAAAGCCCGGAGTGGCAGCCCGCCTTAAAGCGTTATATCCGTGGAGAGAGCGTAAAACAGGCGTTGCCACCGCGTTTTCGGCCAGGCACCTGGGCAGGAGCATAAGGAAAGCGGGCGGGAATTGTGTTGTACCGTTTAAAAGTATACCGTTCAAAAGGCAGGCTCCGTCCGCTGCTCGCCAAAACGCGGCGCGACCGAAGCCTGCATCACCGTTAGCGGAACACGCTGATCGCTTCCACCAGACGGGTGGCCTGATGCGTCATTCGGCCAGCCGCCTGCGCGCCTTCTTCCACCCGCTCGGCGTTCTGATGGGTGATATTGTCCAGGTCTTCTACCGCCAGGCTGACTTCGCTCAGCGCCGTAGCCTGCTCGGCGGTGGCGGAACTGATCTGCGCAATCAGCGAGGTCACGTTCTGCACCTGAGAAACGATATCCTCCATGGTTTTGCCCGCGTCGTTAACGTGGACGCTGCCGGACTCCACCTTCAGCGCGCTGTTCTCCACCAGGCTTTTTATTTCGCTGGCGGCCTTGGCGCTGCGCTGCGCCAGGCTGCGCACTTCTCCGGCCACCACGGCAAAGCCTTTGCCCTGCTCGCCCGCGCGTGCGGCTTCCACCGCAGCGTTTAGCGCCAGGATATTGGTCTGGAACGCGATCCCATCAATGACGCTGGTGATGTTGGCTATCTTCTTCGAACTGTCGGCAATTTCCGCCATCATGCCGACCATATCCTTCATCACCACGCCGCCTTTGGTCGCGGCATCGCGAGTGCTGGCGGAAAGCGTATTGACCTGCTGCGCCGTGTCGGTATTGCTTTTTACCGTGGCGGTCAGTTCATTCATGGTGGCAGCCGTTTGCTGGACGTTGGCCGCCGCCTGCTCCGTACGACGGCTCAGCTCGTTGTTGCCGTGCGCGATAGCATCGCTGGCGCTCATCACGTTGACCGCCTGGCCGCTGACGTCTTCCAACAGCCAGCGGAACATCAACCCCAGCTGCCCGACCGCCCGCAGCGTGGTGCCGATTTCATCCACGCGATCCATCTGGTCGACCTGCTGGCAGGCGCCGGTCGCCACGCTCAGCGCCTGTTTGCACAGCCGCTCGACGGGACGGGAAACCTGCTGCTCAAGCCAGCTCGTGGCCAGCAGCAGCAGCACGGCCATGATGGCGCTGAATATCGCCAGCGGCTGGCCCGGCAGCCCCAGCGCCCAGACGCCCGCCACGGAGAGCGGCCACAGCGCCAGCAGCGCAGAGCGAATGCGCCAGCGCAGCGGCATGGTTTTCAGCAGCGAGGCCCAGCGCAGCGCCCCGGTACGCACCAGCAGCCCTTTATGGAAGCGCCAGCCCTTACGCTTGCCTTCGCGAAATTCTTTATACAATTTTTCAGCCTGCGCGATCTCCTGCGCGGCGGGACGGGTGCGTACGGACATATGGCCCTGTATCTTACCGTTGCGCACGATCGGCACGGCATTGGCGCGTACCCAGTAGTGATCGCCGTTTTTACGACGGTTTTTCACCAGCGCGGACCAGGGTTCGCCCTGTTGCAGCGTCGCCCACATATCGGCAAACGCTTCCGGCGGCATATCAGGATGGCGCACTATATTGTGAGGCTGCCCGTTGATCTCTTCCGGCGTAAAGCCGCTGACTTTGATGAATACGTCGTTCGCGTAGGTGATATGGCTGCTGGCGTCGGTGGTTGACATCAGCGTGGCGTTCTCATCAAACGCAAATTCCTGCTGTGTTACGGGTTGATTGCTGCGCATGGCGTAAATCCTTGAAGCGGTGACCAGGATTGGGCTTTGAGTGGATAAATTATCATTCGTTATATTTTCGGCCCGTTCCGCCTGAACTTTAGTTGCTAAAGCTAAATTCCATGCAAAGGTTAAAAAACCGCAAAGCCTTACGGACAGCCATCTGGCGAGAAAAGAACCGGTTCCAGCCGCCCGCAAAACCCTGTCGACGACAAGTCATTATTATGCAGAGATGTTTTAGTATGGTGAACGGATCACGCCCGCTGAAAGATCAAAAACGCCACCTTACGCCCGCGTTGTAGCCCCAGCCTTTGCCGCCGTTGCCGTCGATTTCTTTCCGATAGTCCGCTTCCGCATAGAGCGACACGTTATTTTTAAAGACGGTGGTGGCGCCGACGCCAGCTTCCCACATCTGACCGAACTTACCGCTGCGGAAGCTCTGCTCAAGGCCGTCCACGCCTTTAGCGCCTATTGTGGTTTTAGCCTGACTGTCCCAGCCTTTGTAATAGTTGGTGCGCAGATAAGGCGTGTACTGGCGGCCGCTGTTATCGCTCCAGCGTCGATCCAGCTTCGCGCCGACGCGCCCAATGGTCTGGTGCGAATCGTCGTAGCTGACCGTCAGGTTATCCCTGTCGCTGAAGTTATCCAGCCCCAGATGCAGGTAAGTCAGCTGGGCTGAAGGCTCCAGCCGCAGCCCGCCGCCCAGCGCAAACGGATAGCCGCTCTCCAGCGAGGCGCTCCAGCCTTTGCCTTTGATCTTTGCCACGTTCTGCCTGCGTGCAATATCCGTTTCGCCACGATGCCAGCTGTAGGAGAGCGTGCCGTCCAGGTAGAAGCCGCTTTCCTGTAGCCAGGTGGCATAAAGCGCCAGCGTATCGCTGTCGAACGTGGTGCTGCTGTAGCCGTCGGCCGCGTCCGGACGGATGCGGCTGTTACCGCGTGTCCAGGCGACGCCGCCGCGCAGGCTGCCGTTGTCCCCATCCAGCTGCACGACGTTGCCGCCTACCTGCAGCGCGCTGTAATCCATATCCAGGTCGTAGCCGAAATTCTGGAAGCTCTGGCTGGTGCTGTAGCGCATGTTGGCGCCGGTATAGCGCAGGAACATTTCCCCGCCGGCCTCGGCCTCGCCCTGGCCCTGACGCAGCTCGCCCAGCCGGTTATGCAGATCGTTAAGCGTGGCTGCGGAATAGTACGCCAGCCCGGTCGGCGCAGAGAGATAAACAGGCACCTGCGGCACTACCGCCGCACGGGAAACGCCGTTATTCCTGACGAGGCCGTTAGCCAGACGATAGTCGCGAAACTGGCTGCCGCTGCCGTCGACCTGCCGCTGGGCGGCATCGCTGCTGCCCGGCGCAAAGCTGTAGAGATCGTAGCGCCACGGCCCGGCTGCCAGATAGCCGCCCTGGAGCGCAAAGCTGTTGGCGCTGGCACTGCCTGCCACCTGTGCCAGCGAGATGCCTTCGTTCGCCTCAATAACGCCATTTTGATTAGCATCGTTCAGCGCGCCGGTGCTGCCTGCCGCTGGCGTGACGTTGATCAACGTGGTGCCGTTAACATCGCCGTTTACGCGCAGGATGTCGCTGCGCTGGTTGGCGGGCGCGCCGCCGCCGTTAAGCGCGCTGGCGAGCTTCAGCGTGCCGTTCAGCGAGTTCAGCGTGCCGTTGATGGTCAGCGTGTTGCCCGGCGATCCGGAGCCGTTGGTCAGATCCAGCGTACCGGCGTTATTCACCACCAGCGAATCGCTGGTGCCGCCTCTCAGTACGGGATCTACAAGGTTTCCGGCATAGAGCGTGGACTCGCGATCGATATTCAGGGTGCTGTGCGCCAGCTGCAGATTGTCGGTCAACGTCCAGTCGGTATGGTAGAAATTGATGGTGCTCCAGCCCGCGCCCAGGTTGACGCCCCGGCCTGCGTCGTCGCTGGCGAAGGAGCCGCCACGGGCCGCGATCTCGCTCAGGCTGAGCGTGCTGCCTTCGCCGCCCGCCGTGGTGATATGACTAACGTTAGCCAGGCTGACGTTCTGCACAAAGGCCTGGTTATCGATGCCGCTGCCCATCGTCAGGCTGCCGTTGAGGGTGCCGCCGGTCAGCGTCAGCGTATCGGTGCCGTTCCCCGTGTTCACATCGCCCTGCACCGCTCCACCGATCAGGGCGATCCGATCGTCCGTCGCGCCGCCCGCCACGATAACCGTATCGGCATATTGCGCGCCAATCGTACCTTCGTTAACAAATACCGTGCTGCCGCCGCGCAGATCGATAACGGGCGCCACCGTACTCCACGAGAAGATGTCGCCCCGGTTTACCACTTCGCTGGCAGTCTGGCTGACAATTGCCGAACCGCCGCTTTCAGTGGTGATATAGATGTTTCCCTCTGAGATGACTTTCCCCGTGGTATTGGCGCGGATCCCTGTTCCGCCGCTGCCGACAAGGATCACCATGCTGCGTGGCACCAGCATGTCGGCCTGCGTGGTCGAGCCATCGGCATTAGCAAAGGTGTAGCCCGTTGCGCCGTCGGAAGGTTCGATACCAACGGAAAGCAGTGAATCGAAAGTGGTGGCGGAACGAATGCCGCTGCCGCTGCCCCTGGCATAGATATAGGTATTGGCCAGGGAAATGTTGGGGGTTTCCGCCAGGTTATTGATGGCGCTGCCGCTGCCGTTTACCGTCAGCGTAGCGCCGTCAATCGACAGCCCGGCGGCGCCTTCTTCCAGCAGAACGGCGTCGGCGCTGCCGTTGCCCGTAATGCTGTTACGGAAGATGCCGTCGCCATACAGCGCAAAATTACCGTTATGGCCCACGCGTACCGCTGCCGTACCGCCTGACTCCAGCTGGGCGCTTTCGGGAAAAAATTGCGCGGTGCCTTCGCTCACATCAAACGCGATACCGGTAGCAGCGACCAGACCGCCCTGCATCAAAAAAGAGCCGCCGTTTTGTATCCGTACGCCGGTGCTGTTGTCGCCGGTTAGTTTAACCAACGAAGCGTCTCCCAGCGTTATCCTCGCGCCGTTGGTTATCTGAAAAGCGGTTGCGTTAGCGCCACCGCCAGAAACGCTGGCGCTATCGTAAACCGACGTCCCTTCGCCGTCAGCGCGAATGCCGACGGCGCCTTCTCCCCCCAGAGTGATTGGGCCAGTGAGGTAGGCATAAGCGTTGCCGCCCGCCTCGCTTCTTAACCACACCGCCGTATTGTGGGTGTCGCCTGACGGCCCGGTGCTGCCGTTAACGTTGACGATCCCGTCCGAGTAAACGCTGGCAAAGCTGCCGCTGCTGGCGATCGCTTTGATCCCGGTGCCGTTATCGCCATTCAGATTGATCGTCCCGGCGTTGCCGACCAGCCCGCCACTGCCGGAGTCGATCGCCAGCAGCGCGATATTCTCCTCCGGGCGAAAATCCGCCTGACCGTTAACGTCAATCACGCCGTTATTTTGCAGGCGGGCGTTCGGGCCATTCACCACCTTCATGGCGGTGCTGTTCTGAGTTTGTGAACCCAGTACGATATGCCCGTCATTTACGGCGCTACCATCACCAATCATATTAATGCCGACGGCGCCGGACAGCCGGGTATCGAAGGCTTCATCCGTCAGAGCATTTTGCGGCGATCGCCCCAGCCAGAGCGTGCCGTCCACAGCATTGGTGAAGCTCGCCTGCGGGCCATTAACGAACACGCCGCTGGCGCCGTCCGCCGCGCCTGTATTAATGTTGCCGTTATTGATCGCGCTGCCGCTAAAAATCCCCAGGCCAGTGCCGCTGCCTGCGATGTTGATGACGCCGTTATTGGTGAAACGGCTGCCGTCCTGTAGCCGTACCGCATTGCGGCTTTGGCCGACCGTGCTGCTGTCCACGCCGCTGCCATCGGCATTATTGAAGAAGCCGGCATTAATAACGCCGTTATTAACGCCGGTACTGCCGCTAAGCAGCTCCAGCGCGTTGCCATCGGTGATGCCGTTACCGGTACTGGCGACCTTACCGTTGATAATCGCCGTGCCGCCGTTTGCAGCCAGCACCGCGCTGCTGGCGTTCGCCACCTCCAGCGTTTTATTAACCGTAACCCTGGCCTGCGCGCCGTCTGCGCTGAGCACCACCAGTTCGCCAATCGGCTGCGCCGCTTCGTCATCCGCATCCTGCGCCACTATGCCGTAAACGATTTGCCCGCTGGTGAGAGTTACGGCTTTATCCAGCTCGTCACGGTAGCTGTCGGGATTGAGCTGGCCCGTTTCCAGCTGCCCGATAAGCCAGTTGTTATAGTTTTTAAAATCATCAAAGTTGGTCACGTTGAATCGCGTGATGACGTTATTTCTGGTGGCGACGCTGAACTCGCCTTTGTAATCAGCCACGCTGTCTACAGGAAGGGTGAGGTAAGGCCCGCCAGAAGGTGGAAGCGCAGCGGTAAAGGTCAGGCGGTTATCGCCATTCCAGTTCATGTTGCCGCTGCCGGTGGCGGCAAAAAGCCGACTCTGTTTGGCCGCCATGCGCCAGCCGTTGGTTTCTGACGTCGTTGCCGCACCGGACTGGCCGATTGCCACGTTAATGGTGCCTTTACTGACCTGCGCCACGCGGGCGTTAATATATTGCCCGCCTTTGACGTCAACATAGTTTGGCAGCGGCGTATCCAGCCCGAGCGGCGGTATTTCGACCATGCTGGCGGAATTAAAAACGTCAAAGGGACGATAGCCGCCGCTCTCCCAGTCCGGGACATAAATGGTGTAACCGCCTGTACCGGGATCCAGGCCCGGCCTTTCTGCCAGCGACAGGTCAGGGTTATTCACACGGCCCTGTAGCTCTCTCAGCGTAAAGCTTTGCTCGCCGCTCAGCCCCGGCGAAAACTGCTGGTTGCCGCTAAGCGTTTGCGTGGAGCCGTTGCAGACGCAAAAAGCGCCGACTTTATTATCATTAACATAGGGTGAAAAGGGTTTCAGCGTCGCCGCCTGGCTGTAAAAAGCAGGCGCTATCGCGCCCTGTGCCGCAATAAGGCTTAACAAAAGGGGATGTAATTTAAACAAGGATATTTCCTCCAGAGCTGAAGAAAAAAGTAAAAAACATCTCGCCGTAAAAATGCGATTGCAGACGGCAGGCGGCGTGACGAATAATTAAAAATTGTTAATAACAATCACATCACTACTGAAAAGAAAGATCCATATAAAGTTATGGCGGCAAACGACATCCCCGAAAAAATAAGAATAGTGCCGTAAATAATCATATTAATTACCGGCCCTTTATTAAACTCTACAGGCCTGATTGCTAAAAGGAATCGCCGCCTTTTCAGGCTTAACGTAAAATATAATTATAGTCTTGACAAATAAATGCAGCTCGCGATAAGAGAAAAAATGAAAAGATAAAATTTAACGGTCAACGCCATAAATATTTACTATTAAAAATCAGTAAGAAACGTTATTCAGCGGCGACTTAAATAATCTCATTTATGATTACGCAACCGCATAACCGCTGCGTTTGTGCCTTGCAAAAAACAAAAAAAATGGCCCGAAGGCCATTTTCATTTTTGCTGTTCTTCCGCGCCGGAGCGATCAGGAAGCGGATGCCAGACGCGCCTCGTAGGCCACTGCCTGTTCGGCATCGAACTGGTTTTCCCACTTGGCGATCACCAGCACCGCCAGCGCGTTGCCGACCACGTTTAGCGCGGTACGCGCCATGTCCATGATACGGTCAACGCCGGCGATAAACGCCAGGCCTTCCAGCGGAATGCCCACGCTGCCCAGCGTAGCCAGCAGCACCACAAAGGAAACGCCAGGCACGCCCGCGATCCCTTTTGAGGTCACCATCAGCGTCAGCACCAGCACGATCTCCTGACCAATAGAGAGGTCAATGCCGTACAGCTGCGCGATAAAGATCGCCGCGATGCTCTGATAGAGCGTGGAGCCGTCCAGGTTAAACGAATAGCCGGTCGGCACCACAAAGCTGGTGATGGACTTAGGCGCGCCGTAAGCCTCCATTTTCTCCATGATCTTCGGCAGCACCGTTTCGGAGCTGGAGGTGGAGTAAGAGAGGATCAGCTCATCCTTCAGGATGCGCATCAGCGTGGTAATGCGCAGCTTACAGATGCGCGCGACCGTTCCCAGCACCACAAAGGCAAAGAACAGAATGGCGACGTACACCAGGATCACCAGCTTAGCCAGCGGCCACAGCGAGGCGAAACCAAAGTTGGCGATAGTCACCGAGATCAGGGCAAACACGCCAATCGGCGCGTAACGCATAATCATATTGGTGACTTTAAACATGGTTTCCGAGGTGGAACGAAACACCTTCACCAACGGCTCGCGATGTTCCGCAGGCAGCGATGACAGCCCCAGACCAAACAGCACCGAGAAGAAGATGATCGGCAGCATCTCGCCTTTCGCGATCGCCGCGAAAATATTCTGCGGGATCAGCGATAGGATAGTGGTCACCAGGCTGTGCGGGCCGCCCTGAACCTGCGCCGTCGTGGCTTCATACTTAGAGATGTCCACCGTTGCCAGCGTCGACATATCAATGCCGTAGCCAGGTTGAAACACATTCGCCAGGGTAATCCCTACCACAATGGCAATGGTGGTTATCACTTCAAAATAGAGGATGGTTTTGACGCCGATCCGCCCCAGTTTTTTCGCATCGCCCACGCCGGCGATACCGACGATCAGCGTGGAAATCACGATGGGAACCACAATCATCTTGATCAGATGGATAAAGATATCCCCGGCAGGACTAAGAATGTTAGCGATTAACCATTCACGATCCTCCGGTTGATTATGCAGTATCGCGCCAACGACGATCCCCAGTACCAACGCCGTCAATATTTGCCAGGCAAGGCTGAATTTTGCAGCTTTCATAATAGTTTTTTCCTTAACAAAACCCGCTCTCCGCGTCTTTAATGCGGAGCGATCACTCTCAAGGGAAGCAGGCCGATGTCGGCGAATGCGCGGATAATGGATGGTTGATACCTGATTTGCAGGCGCGTAATCAGTACCATTTTCACGGGTATAAATGCAACCCTAAGTGATATACGGCTAAACTATCATCGCCGAACAGGATAAAGCTCTGGAATCGACGTGTACGACTAACTCTTTGTTATAATTAGCAATATATCTCCATACTTGCGCATAGCTATGCAGTTGCTCGCCAGACGCCTGGCGAACAGCCAGGTTTAGTTGTGCGCCTTTTGTACAGCCCGTTTGCGTTATGCGGCGAATGAGTGGGCGACGGTTGCAGAAAGTTCCACCGTATTACGGCAACTTTTTGACCATTTTCATCACCTGACGTTATGGCGTGATCCATGGCGCAAAAAGCAAACAAAGCCCGGCGGCTCGCTCCATCCAACCTTTGATTGACATATTATTAACATCTTCAAGGAGAGTAGCCATGAGCCAACAACACCGACATCCCGTTCCCGCGAATATCGCGGAAAATACGCTGATCACTGCCCAGCAGTATCAGTCGATGTACCAGCAGTCCGTACAGGATCCCGAGGCGTTCTGGGGCGAACAGGGTAAAATCCTCGACTGGATAAAACCGTACACCCGCGTGAAGAACACCTCATTTGCGCCGGGCAATATTAATATCCGCTGGTTTGAAGACGGCACGCTCAATCTGGCGGCCAACTGTCTGGATCGCCACCTGCACAGCCGGGGCGACCATCCGGCGATTATCTGGGAAGGCGACGACGCCAGCGAAAGCAAGACGCTGACCTTTCGCGAGCTGCATCGCGAAGTCTGCCGCTTCGCCAACTCGCTGAAAGAGCTGGGCATAGGTAAAGGCGACGTGGTGGCGATCTATATGCCAATGGTGCCGGAAGCCGCCGTCGCCATGCTGGCCTGCGCGCGTATCGGCGCGGTGCACTCGGTGATTTTTGGCGGTTTCTCGCCGGAAGCCGTGGCCGGACGTATCGTCGACTCCGCCGCGAAGCTGGTGGTGACTGCCGATGAGGGCATTCGCGCCGGGCGCGCCATCCCGCTGAAGAAAAACGTCGACGAGGCGCTGGCTAATCCCAGTGTCACCACGGTAAGCAACGTGGTGGTTTTCCGCCGCACCGGCACGGATATCGACTGGCACAGCCGCGATCTGTGGTGGCACGAGCTGGTGAACAAGGCCAGCGCGCACCACCAGCCGGAAGAGATGGGCGCGGAAGATCCGCTGTTTATCCTTTACACCTCTGGTTCCACCGGCAAGCCGAAGGGCGTGCTGCATACTACCGGCGGCTATCTGGTTTACGCGGCGACCACCTTCAAATACGTTTTTGATTATCATGCCGACGATATCTACTGGTGCACCGCCGACGTCGGCTGGATCACCGGCCACAGCTATCTGCTTTACGGCCCGCTGGCGCTGGGCGCGACCACGCTGATGTTTGAAGGCGTGCCGAACTGGCCGAAGCCGAGCCGGATGGCGGAAGTGGTGGATAAACATAAAGTCACGCTGCTCTATACCGCGCCTACGGCAATTCGCGCGCTGATGGCGGAGGGCGACAAGGCCATTAGCGGCACCGATCGCTCCACGCTGCGTATTCTGGGTTCCGTCGGCGAACCGATTAACCCGGAAGCCTGGGAGTGGTATTACCAGAAAATTGGCAATAGCCGCTGCCCGATTGTCGATACCTGGTGGCAGACGGAAACGGGCGGCTTTATGATCGCGCCGCTGCCTGGCGCGACGGAGCTGAAGGCCGGTTCGGCCACCAAACCCTTTTTCGGCGTGCAGCCCGCGCTGGTCGATAACGAAGGCAACGCGCTGGAAGGTGCCTGCGAGGGCAACCTGGTGATCGTTGACGCCTGGCCAGGCCTGGCACGCACGCTGTTCGGCGATCACGAGCGCTTTGAACAGACCTACTTCTCTACCTTTAAAAACATGTACTTCAGCGGCGACGGCGCGCGACGCGACGAGGACGGCTATTACTGGATCACCGGCCGCGTGGACGACGTCCTGAACGTTTCCGGCCATCGGCTGGGCACGGCGGAGATAGAATCCGCGCTGGTGTCCCATCCTAAAATCGCCGAGGCGGCCGTGGTCGGCATTCCTCACGCCATTAAAGGCCAGGCCATCTACGCCTATATCACGCTGAACAGCGGCGAAGAGCCGACGCCCGAGCTTTACAGCGAGGTGCGCAGCTGGGTGCGTAAAGAGATCGGCCCTATCGCCACGCCGGACGTGCTGCACTGGACGGACTCCCTGCCGAAAACCCGCTCCGGGAAAATTATGCGCCGTATTTTGCGCAAAATTGCCGCTGGCGATACCACCAATTTAGGCGATACCTCGACGCTGGCCGATCCGGGCGTGGTGGAAAAACTGCTGGAGGAGAAACAGGGTATTGCCATGCCCTGAAAATAAGCAAAAGGCAGTATAGCTTTATCGGGCAGCGTAATGATTATCACGCTGCCCTTTATTTATCAGCTTCCCGATGATGAGGCATTACCGGCGCGGTCGCTCAGTCAAGCCGGATCTCATAACAGCTCTTGCAATTATCTCTGGAGACTCTGTGATGAACGATAGATATCAGCGGATTGAAAAAAGCGCGCGCTTTAAAGAGCTGGTCAGAAAACGCCAGGCCTTCGCCACGCTGCTCTCGGTAATAATGCTTATTCTCTACGTCGGCTTTATTTTATTAATCGCCTTTGCGCCAGGCTGGCTGGGTACGCCGCTTGACGCTAATACCAATGTTACCCGTGGTATTCCGATTGGCATTGGGCTGATCGTTATTTCTTTTCTTTTAACCGGTATTTATGTCTGGCGAGCCAATGGCGAATTCGACCGCTTAACCAAAGCGCTGCTGGATGAGGTGAAAGGATGAAACTTTTCCTTTATTTCGCCCTGCTGCTGCCTGTTTCCTCCCGCGCCGCCGATGCGATTAGCGGCGCGGTTGAAAAACAGCCCACCAACGTTGAAGCGATCGTGATGTTCCTGATCTTCGTGGCCGCCACGCTGGGTATCACCTGGTGGGCCTCCAAACGCACCCGTTCGCGCAGCGATTATTATACCGCAGGCGGCAATATCACCGGTTTTCAGAACGGCCTGGCGATGGCGGGCGACTTTATGTCCGCCGCCTCATTCCTGGGGATCTCCGCGCTGGTTTATACCTCCGGCTACGACGGCCTGATCTATTCGCTGGGTTTTCTGGTCGGCTGGCCGATTATCCTGTTTCTGATCGCCGAACGGCTGCGCAACCTGGGACGCTATACCTTTGCCGACGTTGCCTCCTATCGTCTGAAACAGCTGCCTATTCGCACGCTTTCCGCCTGCGGCTCACTGGTGGTGGTGGCGCTCTATCTGATTGCGCAGATGGTCGGCGCGGGTAAGCTTATCCAGCTGCTGTTTGGCCTGGACTATCACGTCGCCGTGGTGCTGGTGGGGATCCTGATGGTGCTGTACGTCCTGTTCGGCGGCATGCTGGCGACCACCTGGGTGCAGATTATCAAGGCGGTGCTGCTGCTGTTCGGCGCCAGCTTTATGGCAATCATGGTGATGAAAACCGTGGGCTTCAGCTTTAATAATCTCTTTACCCAGGCGATGGCGGTGCATCCAAAAGGCGTGGCGATCATGCGTCCCGGCGGGCTGGTGCACGACCCGATTTCCGCGCTGTCGCTCGGGCTGGGGCTGATGTTTGGTACGGCCGGCCTGCCGCATATCCTGATGCGCTTCTTTACCGTCAGCGATGCCCGCGAGGCGCGTAAAAGCGTGTTCTACGCCACCGGTTTTATGGGCTACTTCTACTTCCTGACCTTTATTATCGGCTTCGGCGCTATTCTGCTGGTCGGCGCTAATCCGGCATTTAAGGATGCCACCGGCTTGTTGATTGGCGGAAACAATATGGCGGCGGTGCATCTGGCCGATGCCGTTGGCGGCAGCCTGTTCCTGGGCTTTATTTCCGCAGTGGCCTTCGCCACGATTCTGGCGGTGGTTGCCGGGCTGACGCTGGCGGGCGCGTCGGCGGTATCGCACGACCTTTACGCCAGCGTGGTGAAAAAGGGCCAGGCCACCGAGAAGCAGGAGCTGCGCGTCTCGAAAATCACCGTGCTGGTGCTGGGGGTGGTCGCTATCGCGCTGGGTATTTTGTTTGAGAAACAGAATATCGCCTTTATGGTCGGGCTGGCCTTCTCGATTGCGGCAAGCTGTAACTTCCCGATTATTCTGCTGTCGATGTACTGGTCGAAACTGACCACAAGAGGTGCGATGGCAGGCGGCTGGCTGGGGCTACTGACGGCGGTCGTGTTGATGATTTTAGGCCCAACGGTGTGGGTGCAGGTGCTGGGTCACGCGAAGCCGGTCTTCCCCTACGAGTATCCGGCGCTGTTTTCTATGCTGGTCGCCTTTATCGGCACCTGGCTGTTTTCCGTGACCGACCACTCGCAGGAAGGCCAGCAGGAGCGGCAACGTTTCCAGGCGCAGTTTGTGCGTTCGCAAACCGGCGTGGGCATTGAAAGCGGGAAAAGTCACTAAGTAGCGATCTGCAAGGCGGCTGGCCGCCTTGCAGCGCAGCAACGCGCCGCACTCAGTAGTAGTTCAGCACCACCACCACGCTATCCTCTATACGCTGGGCCACTTTCGGCGTTCCGGTTGTTTGCATATACAGCGCCTCGGTTACGCCGCTGGTAAAAACCTTCAGTCCCTCAAGTTTTTTACCGCTTTCATCCAGGATCTGCTGCTCGAGCACGTTCCCCGCCGATGCCTGCTGCGTAATCTCCACCGTAGTCGACGGCACCGTTTTGCATATTAACGTGAGGTCCCCTACCTTGTGGTTACGGTTAATGGGCTCGCCGATGATAACCGTCCCCAGATCGTTGGGGTAACTCACCAGCTCTGCATGGCAGTCATCGATCGGCGTGATCGGTATGCCGCCGCTGCAGCGTGCGTCTTTGCCCAGGCCATCCCATCCTGACCAGCAGGCGCTGTAATCGCCTTCCTGTACCGGTACGCTTACCGTTTGCGTTAAGCGGTATTGCGCGACTTTTATCCGACTTGCTGGTTCGTCGGTGGCGTTCTGGCATTGTTGTACGGTTGGCGCGCCGCCGGGCGCATCGCTCATCCCGATAAACGTGGCGGCCACTTCAGGATCGCGGACGGTAAGGCCATAGATATGGAACACAAGGTCACGATCGTTGCCTCTGCTGGAGCAGAGCCAGACATCGGTGCCGGCCTCCACCGTAATCATATTGTTTCTGACCATCAGGCCGGTCGTGACGCCCGGCACGGAATTGTAGTACCACGCCAGCGCCGACGTTGAAAAACAGATCAGGCTCAGTGCGAACATAATCCTTTTCATTTTATCTCCTTGTTATGAGCCAGCCAGCACCCCGTACGGCGGCGGGCTTCGTCGGTTCAGGGGTATTCGATGATGTAATTCAGGCTGGCGGTGAATTCTCCCGCCGTCGGCGGCGTCGCGCCGTCCGCCCGTAGATAGGCCTGCATCGGGATAACGATATCAGCAGCATTCAAAGACAGCGTCAGGCCCGGCGAGGCGGCATTGACCGCCAGCGGCGCGCCCCGCACATTTTCGATGCCGATAACGATGCCGGTAGCGGTACTGCCTGCATCCGGTTGCAGCATCCCGTTACTGTCCCCATTCCCGCGCAGGAAAACTTCAATTCGGCCTGGCGTTGTTGCATCAAACTCGCAGTTTTCCAGATGAACGGCAAACGGGTAACGCGGGCTTTCCTGCGAGTTCTGCAACATGTTCAGCGTGACGGCCGCCAGCGGGAGCGTAATGTATTCATCGCCGGGCCGTATCGTACAGGGGCTGAGATTTTCAACCAGCGTACCGCTGAATTTGGCCTTCACCGCTACCTCTACAGGCGCGGCATAGCCGAGCGCAACGCACAGCATCATCCCCAGGCCTGACCACAGGCAGCGTAATAATCCCCTTTTCATTCGTAGACCGCCTTAATTGTCGCCGTCGCCTCAAAGTACCCGGGCGTTAACGAGGCCGCCGCATTTTTCACCAGCACGGCCATCAGAACGGGGGGATCCGTGCCATCAATAGCAAACGAGGTGTTTACCGGCTGGAGTTTACCGTCGTTCATTATTTTAATGGCCAGGCCGGGCTGGACATACAGCATCCCCTGGCCAAAATCTGCGCCCGTGCCGTCGATTTGCAGCGTTACCGCATTTTTACCCTGCTGCTTGCAGCTAAAGTTATAAGCAATCTCGCTCTGGTAATTAGTGCCGTTGATTTTTGCAATATCTACCTGATCGCCAAAGGAAACCTCAACGTTTTTGCCTTCATTAAGCTGACAGGAGGCGGACTGCACCACGTTGGCCGTCATGGTGAAGGTAAATACCTCCGGCGCTGCCGTCACCCGGCCTGAAAATAGCGTTAATCCTGTTAGCGTGCAGAGCACCGCTTTTGCAAAGGTGGTTGTCCTGTCCATCTGTTTATTCCTGCCGCCGTTTATCACGACTTATCCAACATAAACCTGCCGCAGCCCGAGCAAAACGCGGTTAAGCAAAGAAGCGTTGCGCGGCTGCTCTGGCGAAGCGGCAAAACTTTATGCGCTTAGCCAGCGGGCCTGACCGCCGTGGCCTTACAATGATCCCCGCTACAGGTAAACTGCAACTGCGGACGGGCGCCGTAATCGTTGATATAGGTGAGCAGCGGGCGGCTCCCCAGCGCTTCAGCGCTGACCTCAAGCACGCCTTTACTTTTCGGCGCGATCATCAGCGGCTTGAAATCATTGATGGCGCTATTCCTGGCGGCGTTGCGGCCATCGATCAGCGTCACGAAATAGGGCGTGGGATTGTTTACCTGATAGCGATCGCCGGCGCGAGTCAGCGTCAGCTGCTCCTGAAAGGGCACCGCGTTTCTTTTGGGCACCAGCGCCTGCGGGCGATAAAATAATTTTACCTTTGTCTGCAAGGCAAGCTGGAGCGTATTGGGGCGTTCGGATCGCGGCGGGATCTCACGCAGATTAAAGTAGAACAAGGTTTCACGATCCTGCGGCAGCGCGCCCACGGAAGGCAACGTCTCTATTTTTACCTGGCTTTTGCTGCCCGGCTCAATGCGCTGTACCGGCGGCAGAGCAGTCAGCGGCTGCTGGATTTTTTTACCCTGGCTATCTTCTATCCAGCCCTGCGCCAGATAGGGTAATTGTTTATTATCGTTACTGACGACCAGGCTGACAGACTTTTGGCCGCCCTCAAAAATCACGCGTGTACGATCGAGCGAAACAGCGCCATAGCTTTGTGCAGCCACCAGGACGGAGAGTAAAACGGCGATGCGTGATAAACCTGCTTTATATGATCTCATTTTTTCCCCTTACACCATGTCAACTATCAGCGGCAGCCCTGCGCGGTTTATAACAGGCGGCACGGCAATAAAAGACGCTGAGAAATATCACCGGACAAGCTCTCCGGCAGTTTAAATTCGCACTGCTCTTTGCCGCTCCAGCTTACCCGCATCGTTATGCCTGGCTGGATACCGCTCAGATAGATGCTGCCGTCGTCATTCACAATGCCCACTTCCTGACGCTGGCTGTTTTTTACCGTAGCGCCAAACGGCGGGGCTTCGCCGTTTTCCAGGCGCAGTACCGCCATGGTTTTGCTCCCGGTCACCACTTTAAAGCCACCGTAGCCAATCGCGCCTTCGGTTAAGGTGCGCTGGATAACCGAAGCGCTCGCTTCAGCATTGTCCGGCAACGCATTGATATCGATACTGATGCGGTTACGGTAATAGCTGCTGATATCCGCGATAACGGCTTTGCCAAAGTGATTACTCAAGGTATCCGCGCCGTAGCTTTTTACCGGAATATCCTTTACCGCGGTGTCGATCAGCATTCGGGTGCCGCCCGGCCTGCTGGTACGATGCAGCGCCGCACCCTGTGCGGTAGCCGTTACGCCGCCCTGCGCCGAAAGGCTTAAAGCTGAATAGCTGTTGCCCTGATAGCTGGCATTAACGTTTATCCGCGCTCTGTCTCCCTGATAGGTGTAATAGCCGCTTGCCAGCGTCTCCTGACCGGCAACCCCGCCGCTGATTTGGTAGTTGTTACGCTCATCCATCGTATTGAAGTAGCTGGCCTGATGACTGTTATTACCCTGATTAAAAGATCCGTTGTAATTCAGCGTGCCGCTGTTGCCCCACGGTAGAGACAGCGACAGGTAAATACCGTCATCATTGCTGCCGTCATATTTATTACGCCAGGCGGTGGCTGACAGACTGACGTTACGCAAGCGCCCGGCGTCAAAATATTTCGTCGCCGTCAGGGTAAAACGGTCATTGTCCGGTTTGTCCCACCAGGTCTGATGAGAGTAATTCAGATAAAAGCTTGCCCGCCAGTCGCGCAGCTGCTGGCTGAAGATGGCGGTATACATCTCTTTACCGTTGCCGTAGGCCCTGCCGTATTTATGCGCGTTAAGGTAATCCTGCATACTCATATAGCCCTGCTCTGAATAGCGGTAGCCTGCAAAGGTCATTTCACTGTCGGTTTCGTCGAACCTTTTTGAGTAGCTGACGCGCCACGAGGCCCCTTTCTGCGTATCCGGCAGCGGATCGGGCAAACGCCGGGCAAACGCCTGAGTAAAATCCAGAGAGAGCGCGCCGAAAGCCATCAGATCGCGCCCTGTGCCCAGCGCCAGCGCCTGGTATTCCTCACTGGCTATCGTCCCGCCGTACAGGGACCAGCCGTTACTGACGCCCCATGAGAACTCGCCGTTTACAAACCCCTCACCTTCCATATGGTGCTGAGTGTTGGAAGGCCTGCCCGCCGCCAGCTTGTAGCGCACCATGCCCGGCCGCGTCAGATAGGGCACGCTGGCCGTATTGATGCTGAAAGTTTGTACTGAGCCATCCTGCTCTTCTACCCGCACATCCAGCTCGCCGCTGATCGTTTCGTTGAGATCCTGAATACGAAACGGCCCGGCGGCGACCCGGGTTTCCTTGATGACCCGCCCTTTCTGGCTGATCACCACTCTGGCGCTGGTTTTCGCTATCCCGCTGATTTCCGGGGAATAACCACGCAGATTAGGCGGCAGCATATTGTCATCAGACCGCAGGCTCAGCCCGGTATAGGTAAAACTGTCGAAGATATCTGAAAAGAGCGCATGTTCGCCCACGCCCAGCCTGGCGTGCCTGTGCGGTAAAGCGCGCCAGGCATAGAAACGCGTCCAGTCCCAGTTAAGGTTGTTACTGGCCTGATTGTCATAGCGCCCCTGCCAGTCGGCACGCAGGCGCCAGGGACCAACGTTGGCCCCAGCCGTCCCGTTGCCCGTAAACGTGTTGTCCGTCTTCTTCTCGTGCTCATGCCGGGTCTGGGCACTGGCGTAATAATCGAACAACAAGCCGGGTATCCCCTCATCCCACTGCGCCGGCGGATCCCAGTTGGGCGCGCGGTATTCCAGATAAATTTGTGGGATAGTTAAATAGAGCGTATTGGTGCCTAAATCAGCGCGCTGGCTCATACCCGGCAAACTGTCGGTATTCAGACACTGGCCCTCATGCCACCACGTTAACTGCGGGCGTAGCTCAGGCTTCAGGCCAATAAAATTGACCAGAGCGGCAGTCAGACAGGGCTTACTTTCTTTTTCATTATCTTCTGTCGTAAACCAGTCTACTGACTGCTCGGGGAGCTCATTATCATTAATCTGAAGTTTCAGAGTGTAGTTACCGGGCATGATATATCCCGCCTGAGAAAAACGGCTGAGATCGATGTTCGCTCTGTCTTTCACATCTAAAAGATCGGTATTAAATTCTATTCCACGTGCCTCGACAGACCGCGCGAAACAGCAAAGAATCAGCAGGAAGATGGCATGCCACAGCCATAAAATATCTTTTTTTAATATAATATTCACTGACATCGGCATCCTTACGAGAAGTTAATCCCTGGGTAAGCCTTTCATAACCGATTTAATAATTTTTTGCCGGAGGAATTAAGCATGGAAATAATTCCGCCATTCTGCCGACAAACATGAACCTGTTTTGCCGTTGTTACCCCAGGCAGAAAACACTCCCGGCAGAAACGCCGGGAGAGGACAAGGTCCGTCAAATCGACTTATTGATATGCAAGTGTGAAATCAGCAATACTCTGGAATTCGCCAGGCGTTACGTCTTGGCCATCACCTTGCACATAGGCAGAAAAACTCAGCGTATTATAGCCAGTCTGCAAAACCTGCTTAGCGCTCGGACTGCCGAGCTTGAGCACTGCGCCAGTACCATCAGTGATGGCGATACTCGCGCCCTTAACTGTCCCGGTCATGCCCAACAGACCGGTAGTGCTTTCCGGTCCACTGAACGTGGCCGTTACCGCTGCGGCGGTCGCAACCGTACAGTTTTCCAGTTTAATCTGGAAAGGACGGGGATCGGAGGTTCCACCATCCTTCAGAGTAACAGTCGAGATTTGCCCAAGAGGCACGTCCTGATAAACAGAGTCAGGATTAATTGAGCAAGGAGACTCAATGACGGAGCCCGAAAAAGTCACTGAACCATGTCCCTGGTCGGCATAAGCTACAGAAGTCATGCCGAAAATGGCGATAGCTGACAGTACGATTTTATTCAGTTGCATAAAGTACATTCCTTTGATTATAAACCTTTCCGTTTATCGGATGATAAATGTTTATTTATAACATCATTTTCTTTGCTGAAAAAAAGCCAACCTGTAAAAACAGATAAGTTAATAATGCATTAACGGCGCTTGAGTTTATTAATGGCCATTTACATTGTCAGGTAAATACAATCCGTAATAAATACCTGTTCAGGGCGGCAAGATTATTCTTACAGAAGACATTTCCAGATGAAAGGTCTTTTTTCTTAAAAAATGACAGAAAAAAATGAAAGTTTAGACAGGAAGGTGTTACTGGCGATAAATGCTAAAAAATCGTCGAACAGAGATGCTCTTCAGAATAAAAAACCAAATAAAACCCATTTTGCACGCCGTCACTCTATAAATGACAAATGTAAAAAAAGAAGAAACAAACGGGGCGGTTTAAATATATAGCATTTATCTTTGCCGGAGTATTAAAAATATCAGGCAAGCTCCTTAATATAAGCTGCTATATTTTAATATATATCACCTGTTTGAACATTAGCGGCAACAACTTTATAAACCTTGTTAAAAGTTCAGCATAATAAGCCTGTTCCCGGCCTGTATCAGGGCATCAGCCGTACCGGGAGCAGGCAGGTCCGGCCAGAAGCCGGACACATTCAGCGGCGGGCCACCCTTTACAGGTTGCCGCCTTTGGCATCAGAAATGCAGGGATGCACCTACGTATGCGCCGTCAGCAATGACGTTGTCTTTACGACCGTCTTTGCCGTTCATCGCCAGGTACTGATAGCCCACGCGCACGTCAACCAGGGAGATTGGCTTAAAGCTCACGCCAGCGGAAGCTTCCTGGTAGTCATCAATGTGGCTGGAGAAAGAATCCGGCGAGTAGTAATACTGGCCAAATACGTTGAACATATTGGTGACTGGAACGCTTGCGCCAATGCCGACCGCAACGGCATAGCCGTCTTTGCTATCGGTTGGGTTAGTGGAAATCGCTTTCACGCCAGGCGTGATAAAGATATCGCCCAGACCCACATTGTAACCCAGACCCAGGCTGCCCATGCTGCCGTCGTGATCGCTGCGCAACCAGTTACCGGTCAGCGCCAGACCAGGCGAGTCAGCGCCCATGCCCGCGTGTACATTAGTATAATCACGACCTACGTCGACACCGCCTTCAATCGCCTGCGCTGATCCGGCCAGCGCCAGCAGCGCCAGAGCGCCTGCGGTAGTTGCCACTGCTTTCATTTTATTCTCCTGATGAATTTACTTACGCCGTTTCCCGACGGCAGCGGAGGATAGATCATCAACAGAGGAAATAAAATGAGAATGCGACGAATCTTAGGGCTTGTTTAGTAAATGTTGCTGTTAGGGGGCGAACATACAGGCTTTAAACCAGCGTCCACATCAGGCGGCCAATCAGCGGCGCGATAACCACTGTCACCACGCCTGACAGCATCATCACCAGGCTGGCGACCACGCCCTCCTCCTGACCAATTTCATAGGCGCGAGCGGTGCCTGCGCCGTGTGAGGCCGCGCCAAACCCAGCGCCTTTCGCCAATCCCTGCTTGACGGCAAGCCGAATAAAAAGCAGATCGCCGACGGCCATGCCGAATACGCCGGTGATCACCACAAACAGCGCCACCAGATCGGGCTGCCCGCCCAGCTGCTTCGCCGCCGCCAGCGCAAAGGGCGTAGTGACAGAGCGCACCGCCAGACTACGCTGGATTGCCTCCGGCAGCGTCAGCAGCCTTGCCAGCCATACCGAGCTGCAAACGGCGACCAGCGTGGCGGTCAGCACGCCCGCGCTAAGCGACAGCCAGTGGCGGCGGATAATCGCCATATTTTCATAAACGGGCACGGCGAAGGCCAGCGTAGCCGGGCCAAGCAGCCACAGCAGCCAGCGGTTTTCGTCGATATAGTTCTGCCAGGAGATATGGGTCAGCAGCAGCAGCGCCACCAGCACCATTGGCGTCATCACCAGCGGCATCAGCAGCAGCCTGTGCCAGCGGCGGTAGAGACGTTTATTGAGAAAATAGACCAGCAGCGTCGCCAGCAGACAGAGCAGGCTGATAAAAAAGTTATTCACCCTGACGCTCCTTTTTTCGTGCCGCCAGCCGCATTTCAAAACGATAGACGCGATCCACCACCAGCGCGGTAGCGGAAAGCACCAGCAGCGTACTGATCATAATCACCAGCATAATCCGCCAGCCGTCCACACGCAGCAGCTGCGAATAGTTAACCACCGCCACCACGGCAGGAATAAAAAACAGCAGCATTTCCGCCAGCAGCCAGCGCGATCCGGCTTTCACCCAGTTCAGCGGCAGCACCCGCAGCATAATCAGCGCCAGCAGCAGCAACATGCCCACGATATTGGCGGGCAACGGCAGCCGCAACCAGTCAACCAGCCGCTGCGCGGCCAGAAAAAAAGCGATATACAGCACCACCTGTAACGGAACCTGAATACGTTGCTGCCACGTGCTTTGCGGGCGTATCGCCAGCTTCATGATGGGTCTCTCTCTGAATAATGCGTAAAGAGAGTATAAAGCCGTACCAAAGGGTGAAAAAAATGACTTAATATTATCTGAACTATGCCTTACAGGAATGTTTATGGACGTCAGAGCCCTGCGTTATTTTGTGGAAGTGGTGCGCCAGCAAAGCTTTACTCGCGCGGCGGAGCAGCTGTACGTCACGCAGCCGACCATCAGTAAAATGCTGCGCCAGCTGGAGGATGAACTGGGCTGTACGCTGCTGATCCGTGAAGGACGCAAGCTGCATCTGACCGATACCGGACAGGCCGTTTATCAGCGCGGACTGACTATCCTTCAGGAATTTAAGCAGCTGGAAGCGGAAATCAGCGATATCAACGACCTGAAAACGGGCGAGCTGCGGTTAGGCATTCCGCCAATGGTGGGGATGCAGATTGCCGGTTCGATCTCCGCTTTCCGCCAGCGTTATCCCGGCGTTGAGCTGAAAATTTCCGAATTCGGCGGCCTGACCGTGCAGCAGGCAGTGCTTTCCGGCACGCTGGATATTGCGATGACCGCGCTGCCGGTAGCGGAAGATCTGCCGCTGAACGCGCTGCCGCTGATGAGCCACCCGCTCTGCGTGCTGGTGCCGAAAACCCGCGAATGGCTGCGCCGTACCCATATTCCGCTGGCCGAGCTGGCCGGGCATCCTATCCTGATTTATAACGAAGAGTTTTCGCTGAACCGCCAGCTGATGCGTGCCTTCCAGGCCAGCGGCTTTACGCCGCAGATCGCGGTACGCAGCGGCCAGTGGGATTTTCTCGCGGCGATGGTGCAGGCCGGCATGGGTGTGGCAATCCTGCCGGAGCCGATCTGCCAGCGGCTGGATAAAAGCCATCTGCTGTGGCTGCCGCTGGAGTCGGAGCTGGTCTGGCAGCTGGGCCTGATCTGGCGGGAAGGCAGCTACCTCTCAAAGAGCGCGCAGGCCTGGATCGCCTGCTGTCGCCAGTTCTGGCCGGGTCAGACGCCAACGCTGTCGGTATAAAAAACGGGGGCGCTGGCAGCGGCCCCGGAGACGCTAAACAGGCGCATTTTTACCTGTCTTTTAACCTTATTCGTTCTGCCTCTTACGGATATTGCTATTCAGCTTGTCTGCTGCCTCTGCGTTCTGGAAAAGAATGCCGAAGAAGATATAGATCGGCACGGATGAAAGCGTATGACTTCATCAGCAATAATTAGCAGAACTGTTACGTCAGAGACTGGCCTGATATTTACCAGACCCAACCCTGAGCCTTAAAGCGCGTTTTCCTGCCGTTTACAAAACAAAAGCAAAAGAAAATAGTATTAGCCTGGCGGAACCTCTCATTTCATCAGAACAGCAGCAAGCAGGATAAACCACCGGTTACCCCCCCTTATCATAATATTTCCTTTTCCTCCAAAATATAATTACCGTTATATGAAGAATTTATCTTTCGCTGTACGGTTGAATAACATCAGATGACAGAGGCGATTTTCTTAACGCAGCATGACGAACATAAATTAAGCTGATAAACTAACAGAAAACCGGGCAATAGCGCTCGTTGACCAGCAAAAGGAATATTGCATGTCACCTTCTCTACAGGCTTTACGCCTGCCCTTCGATGTTTTTCAGACGCAGAAACGCATGGATGATTACGGTGCCGATGATATGCAGTGCGGCGATTTAAGCGAGCTGCAGCTGAAGAACTTCTATCGGCTGGAGAAAGTATCCGGTCAGTACGATCCCTGGCGGGCAGAGAGAACGGATTTCCCCATCAGCAATTACGCCGTGATACGTCATAAGATGCGCCATCATGAAGTGGCAGCCAAACTATTCAACGAATTCCGCCGCGAGTCGCGGCCCTTCTCTTTTTTCGGCCATCGCGGGCTGTTTATGGCACTAATCGACCATTTTCAATATGGCGATGGAAAACCCTTTTCCAGCAGTGAATTAAATGGGGCTTATAAGAGGTTGATAGAAAGCGCGCATTCAGATAACGCAAACTCGTCAAAGGTTATCGATAAATTTATACGGGAAAATATAGACTGGGATAATTATTTTCTTGCCGAAAATAAAAAACAGGCTTTAAGAAAAGTTATCGGAGAGAGTTTTCTTCCGAAATTTAATAGATTACAAGACAAGATGAATGGTCTGGGTATGTCAGTGCACGGTATATACGCGACAAAAATCACGCTAAAGTCTCTGGAAGTTAACGGAGATAAATACAAAGCCACCCTGCATTACAAAGGCCAGGATCACTTTGGCCTTGATGACCGCGATATCATGGATCCTCGTTTTCATCATTTGAATATTTTCCGAATCTGGTTTGTGCTACAGCGCTGGAGAAGGTACGCGTACAAACCCTTCTTTACCAATATGGCAGCGACCATCACGCTGACGGGAAGCAAAAAGTGAAAAAGATGAATAGATTTTTCCCGGCTCTGGTCGTAGTCAGCTGGCTGTACGTCATCGTTATGATGCTACGGCCTGTAGAGGTTATAGCTGTTCACCAGAATCATTCCGTCACAGATATTTTGGTGAAAAACTTTCCTCTGACCAACAAAGGAAAGATTGAATGGTGGAAAGAAAACGCCCGGAAACTGGATAAACAACACCCTTTTCTTTTAAATAGAAAAGGCGAGACTTTTTGGGTAACTATCTGGGACTTTAAAGACGGTTATCAGCAAGAAAAACCCGATGACACTACTTTTTTCCCGAGTCATAGTACCGACCATCTGCTCTGTTTTGAGAATATAAAAGCGGAGGAAAGATGTATTAAAAAAGAAAACTGGTTGATGCAGGTTACCAGAGCGACAACGGGAACCATGAGCTACACCATGGAAGACGCCTCTTATTACCAAAAACCAGGCGGCCCGCTGATCCTGGAAGAACGCTGATACTACTGCTGCTAACAGCAGTAAAAAAGACCGCGAGCCGGGCGGCTCGCGGTCTTCCCGCTACTCTTCTTTCTCGATCAGCAGCGTTTCCAGCAGGTCGAGATCGTGCAGCATCTTCTGCATGGTTTCGTTGCTGATTTTCTGCGTGGCGCGCAGGTGATACAGCTCGCCGCGCTCGGCGCGCAGCGCGGTCAGACGGAAGCGGCGCTCCAGATTTTCCGCATACAGCGCCCGCTCCAGATCGTCCTTACCGTCCACGCGACGGCGCATATTGCCAATCACTCGCGATGCGATTTCTTTGACCAGGTCAGCGTCGATATTCTCTTCGGTATCGGCCGCCAGCCGCTCTTCCATCTTGTGCAGGCTGTCGATAGCCGTTTCCGCCATCGCCGCGCGCGCCATCTGGATCTCATGGCGGTGCGCCGTCTTATCCCTGCCTGCCACGCCGCGCAGCAGCAGCGGCAGCAACACTACGCCGACCAGCAGCGAAAACAGGATCACGCCCATTGCCAGGAAAACCAGCTCGTAGCGCGCCGGGAAAGCGTCACCATTGGTCAGAAACAGCGGAATGGACAGCACGCCGGCCAGGGTGATAGCCCCGCGTACGCCGGCAAAAGAGGCAATCAGCAGCTCACGCAGGCTGTAGCTGCTGAACTCCATCGGCCGCTTTTTCAGCAGGCGCTGGCTGATCAGGCGCATCGTCCATAGCCAGGCGAAGCGGACGATCATCAGCGCGGCATAAATCAGCACCACCGACAGCACCAGCATCCACAGATCGACGTTAGGATCGGCCTCTGCCTGAGTCACGGACAGCTGTAAAATGTCCGGCAGCTGTAAGCCCAGCATCAGGAACACCATGCCGTTAAAGACAAACTCCAGCATCTGCCAGACGCTGTTGGCACGCAGACGCATCGCCAGCGGCGCCTGACGGATAATACCCGAACGGGTAATGGTCATGCCCGCCGCGACGGCGGCCAGGATCCCCGATACGCCGATATGTTCGGCAATCAGGTAAGAAGCAAAAGGCAGCAGCAGCAGCAGCACCGTCTGCGTAGCCGGATCGTCACCGCTCCAGCGGCTGAACAGACGCAGCGACTTGCCGTACAGCCAGCAGATAACAATACCGGCCACCAGACCGCCGACGGCAACCTTTACGAACTCCAGCGACGCGCCGGAAACCGTGAACACCATGGTGCCCATCGCGACCGCAACGGCAAACTTCAGCGACACCAGGCCCGAAGCGTCGTTCATCAGCGCCTCGCCCTGCAGTATCGACATAATTTTTTTCGGGATGCGCCCTTCTCCGACAATCCCGGAGAGCGCCACGGCATCGGTTGGCGACAGCACGGCCGCCAGTGCGAAGGCGGGCAGCAGCGGAATACCCGGCACCAGCCAGTAGATCAGATAGCCGATGCCGACCACGGTGATCAAAACCAGCACCAGCGCCAGGCCGATAATCTCGCGTCCGTGATGCAAAAACTCGCTGGTTGGCGTCTTCCAGCCGTCAGCAAACAGCAGCGGCGGAATAAACAGGACCAGGAACAGCTCGGGATCGAAGTCAACGTGCAGGCCGAAAGTCGGCCACGCCAGCAGCGCGCCCATCACAATTTGCACCAGCGGCAGGGGGATTTGAAAAGGAATAATGCGTGCGGCTACGCCAGAGAGCGAGACCACCAGCGTGAGGATGAGAATAGTAAAAAAGATTTCCATGTTGTCCTTTCATAGCTTCCAGATAGCGACAAAAATATCAGGCTCGGAACAAATAATGCCCTGTGTAATAGTAAAGCAAAAATGGGATGGCTTGAAAAAGCTGATGTGTGCTATTGCGTGGAAAAAAGCAAAAATTCGGAACGGAGGCCGGAAAAACCGGCCTCGTAAAAGGGGATCAGATAGCCCAGCCGCCAGCGTAAAAAGCGACCAGCGCGATAGCGATAACCACGGTGCCGACGTTGAGCTTGCGCCACTCGCCCGCAAAGATGCGGCCAATGACCAGCGAGCCGAAGCCCAGCATAATACCGGTAACGATATTGCAGGTCAGCACGATGAACACGGCGGCCAGCAGACCGGACATGGCGTCAACAAAATCGCTGAAGTCGATTTTAGAAACGTTGCTCAGCATCAGCAGGCCAACATACATCAGCGCGGGCGCGGTAGCATAGCCCGGCACTAAATAAGCCAGCGGCGACAGGAACAGGATCAGCAGAAACAGCACGCCTACCACGATAGCGGTCAGGCCCGTTTTACCGCCCGCCGCCGTGCCCGCTGCGGATTCGATATACACCGCCGCAGGCGAAGCGCCGATAAGGCCGGAAAAGATGCTGCTGACCGAGTCGGTGGTCAGCGCTTTGCCGCCGTTCAGGATCTGATGATCTTTATCCAGCAGGTTCGCCTGGCCTGCTACCGCGCGGATGGTGCCGGTGGCGTCAAACACGGCGGTCATCACCAGCGCCAGCACGCTTGGCAATACCGCAGGCTTCAGCGCGCCCAGAATATCCAGGCTGAACACCAGCGAGTGGCCCTGCGCATCCGACAGTGAAGGCATGGCAAACAGCCCCTGATATTTTACGGCCGGATCGAAAATCAGTCCGAGCACGGAAATGGCGATAATAGTCAGCAGGATCCCGCCCGGCACGCGCAGCTTTTCCAGACCGAAGATTGCCGCAAGGCCTGCCAGCGTCATCAACACGGGGAAGGAAGCGAAATCGCCCAGCGCGACCGGCAGTGCGCCAGGTACAGGGTTTTTTACGACCAGGCCCACGCCGTTAGCGGCAATCAGCAGCAGAAACAGGCCGATGCCGACGCCGGTGCCGTGCGCCACGCCCATTGGCAGGTTGCGTAAAATCCAGGCACGGATGCCGGTTGCAGAGATCAGCGTAAACAGCACTCCCATCAGGAATACGGCTCCCAGCGCTACGGGCACGCTGATATGCTGGCCCAGCACCAGGCTGAAAGCCGTGAAGGCAGTCAGCGAGATCGCGCAGCCGATTGCCATCGGCAGGTTCGCCCACAGCCCCATAATGACCGAGCCGAAGCCCGCCACCAGGCAGGTAGAGACAAAAACGGCAGCGGGAGGAAAGCCCGCCTTACCGAGCATGGACGGCACAACAATCACCGAATAGACCATGGCGAGGAAGGTGGTAAGTCCGGCTAAAATCTCCTGGCGGACGGTACTGCCGCGTGCAGAGATTTTAAACCAGGCGTCTAACGTTCCGCCGGTCTGATGATGAGTCGACATAATGGAAATCCCCTGAACTTTCTTATGAATTATCGATGCCTGATGGCGGGTTGGTACCACGTTTACATCCCTGATAGCGCTATTGCAGATCGCCAAAACTTCGTAAAGAAGCCGCGATCGGAAAAAAGCAAACGTTTAACCCGACAGGCATAATGCCCTTTTTATAAAGGCAAACGATTATCCTGCCTTTAAGGCCGCCTTTTCAACTGCTGATGCCGGGAAGGCGGCAGATTTTCGTCTCTTTTACGTCCGCGCCTGCCTGAGCAGACTTTAGCTGGCTCGCCGACAAGCGCGGTCATAGCACTTTCTTATGGTCGCGGGCGCGATGAAACGTCAGGGGCCGCCGCGCGATGATTCATTCAAGAGTGAGCGCACCGCCTTTTTGCAGCGCCCGCTGCCAGGCCGCACGGCTTTGGACTTTCTTCAGCCAGCCCTGAATGGCAGGGGAGTCGCCTGCGCCGCCGCGCGCGCTGAGCGCCTGAAGCGGAAAGCTCATCTGCACGTCGGCAATGCTGAAGCGCGACCCCGCAAACCATTCGTTGCCCGCAAGGTGTTGCTCGATAAATTCGCGATGGGTGGCGAGCTGCTTATCCAGGAACGCCTTCTGCACACCCTTGCCAAAGGCGCGGCCCACCGGCCGCAGCAGCCACGGCACCGGCGCCTCGCCCATTCGGCTGAAAATCAGCTTCATCACCAACAGCGGCATCAGTGAACCTTCCGCATAGTGCAGCCAGTAACGAGACTCGATACGCTCATCTTCCGTGGTGAGTTTCAGACGATTTTCTGCGTCATAGTGCTCCGCCAGGTATTCCAGGATTGCGCCGGACTCTGCAATCACCCGATTTCCATCGGTGATCACCGGCGATTTGCCGAGAGGATGCACTTTTTTCAGCGAATCGGGCGCCAGCATCGTTTTTTCGCGCTGGTACAGTTTGATTTGATAAGGCGTTTCCAGCTCTTCCAACAGCCAGAGAATACGCTGCGAACGGGAGTTGTTCAGGTGGTGAACGGTGATCATGACCTTTCCTTGTGCGTAAACGAAGTGCTATCAGTATAGACGGCCTTATTTACGTTCAGGCTCCAGCAGGATTGCGCCCGTGCCGCGCTCGCTCAAGCGGTCATCCGGGTTGCGCAGCGGACAGTCCTCCATCGATAAACAGCCGCAGCCGATACAGCCATCCAGATCGTCGCGCAGTCGGGTCAGCGTATCAATGCGGCTGTCCAGCTCCTCGCGCCATTTACGGGTCAGCAGCGCCCACTCTTTAGGCGACAGCCGCTTGCCCGGCGGAAACTGCACCAGGTGCTCGCCGATGGTCGCCAGCGGGATGCCGATCCGCTGGGCGATTTTAATGACTGCCACCCGGCGCAGGACATCGCGATGATAGCGGCGCTGGTTGCCGCCGTTGCGAAAGCTGACGATCAGGCCTTTGCTTTCATAAAAATGCAGCGTCGAGACGGCGACGCCGCAGCGTGCGGCCACGTCGCCGGGCGTCAGTTCGCGCTTGTTTAATACGAGATTTTTTTTCACTTTGCGCTTTACCTCAAGTTAACTTGAGGAATTATACTCCAGCCCTTAAGAAGGCGAACCCCTCTTTTTCGCCATAGCGATCGGCCGCCAGCCCCAGGGAGAAGACCAGTATGCATGATGAGATTATTCACGCGCTTACCGACTGGATTGACAGCAATCTGGACAAAACGCTTTCTATCGATGACGTTGCGGCGCGATCCGGCTATTCGAAATGGCACCTGCAGCGCATGTTCCGCGCCGTGACCAAACAGACGCTGGGCAACTATATTCGTGAGCGTCGCCTGACGCTGGCCGCGAAAGAGCTGCGCCAGACGCAGCGTCCGGTGTTTGATATCGCCATGCAGTATGGCTATGACTCGCAGCAGACTTTCTCGCGCGTTTTTCGCCGCCAGTTTTCCCAGACGCCGACGGCCTGGCGCAACACCATGCGCCGTCAGCAAAAGCGTCCGCTCTATTTTGACTGCTCTGAATTCCCGTCAGCGGTCAGCACCAACGGCTAAACGCTTTCGCACTCCAGCGCCGCCGACGCCTGTCGCCTGCTCCAGAGCGCGGGCGAAAAATACCAGCCGCCGCCCAGCGCTTTGATGTGGTACATCGCCGCATCGGCCTGGGCGATGGTCGCCTCGCCGGTATGATGATTTTTCGCCAGCGCGATGCCGATACTCAGAGACTGGGTAAGGATCGTGCCGTCGTCCAGCCTTATGGGTTCACGCATCGCCTCAATGACGCTTTGCGCAACGCAGCCTGCCTGCTCGCCGCTGTCAATCGCTAACAGCAGTACCGCAAACTCATCCCCGCCTAGCCGCGCCACCAAATCGCCTTTGCGCAAGCGTGCGCGCAGGCGCTGTGCGGTAATGGTCAGAACCCTGTCGCCAGCAGCATGGCCGTAGCGATCGTTTACCTCTTTAAAACGGTCGCCGTCGATAAACAGCACCGCCACCCGCGCGGCGGTCAAAGGATTGTCCAGCTGTTTGTGCAGCTCCTGCTCAAAAGCCGTGCGGTTTGGCAGGCCGGTTAACGCATCGTGCCGCACCTGATGGGCCAGCGTGGCATTCTCGCTTTGCAGATGGCGCTGCCAGTCGGCCAGCTCGTCCAGCAGGCTGTTAAAGTCGCCGCTCAGCTTGTTTAATTCGGCAATAGAAGAAGAAGGCACGCGCAATGAAAAGGCTCGTCGCCTGCGTACTTCATGCGCCACGCAGGCGATGTTTGACAGCGCGCTGACGATGCCTGAATGCATTCGGCGCGACAGATAAAAGGCCAGCAGCGCGGAGAGCAACATGCTGCATCCCAACCATGTCAGCGCCTGATAAAGATAATGCATTACCCGACATCCATCGCCGGTCAGCCAGATGGTGCCAATTTCTTTACCGCCGCGCAGGACGGGGATCTGCACCGGTTTGGGAAATAACCAGCGCGATACCAGCTCGCTGAAGGCGCTCTTGTCGCGATTATCGTTTGCAGCCCAGCTTGCCAGCAAACGGCGATCCGCATCGAGGATCCGAGCCTGACCAAACTGTGTTTTCGCGCCGATAGCCTGGAGGATAGCGCGCGCCGCTGCGCCGTCACCTGTCGCTACCGCCTGCCCGGCGCTGTAGCTGATGGTCGTCGCCAGCAGCTCGGAATTGTTTTCGGCGTAGTTACGCAAAGCCAGCACCGAAAGCAGCGAGAGCGAAATGCCGCTGAACGTTAGCGAGACAAGAATAATAGTTAAATGAATACGCCGTAGCGACTTGCGTAGCGTAGGCAGCGGCTTAGCTGCCGGTTGCGCGGTAATGTTTCCCGCGGGACGGTCATGATCCATGATTCCTCCCACGCCAACCGAACGGATCTCCGCTCATGCAGCGCTTCTGCATTGGGGGCTTGCGTTGGCGACCGCCCGTAGCAGTAACGCTGCCGGGACCAGGCTGCTGCCCCGATCTGAGGTAAAGAGCAAGCTGCACGCGAGGGGAATGTTGTTTGCGGGCAAAAAATGGCTTTTCGACCCTGAACAGCCACAGGCAAACAGGCAGGCTCCGGTTATCTGACGTAAAATTCCTGCTATTGCCATCCTGTGCGCGTTTACCGCTGATAGCTTATGCAGGAAATAAAATGGCAAAAATTAGTTTTCAAAAATCCTACAACTCCTCTTCATCCCATACAACTTTTAACAGGTCAGATTCATCCCAAAGGAGCCGACTATTGCCAGATAATTTGGCATAATTCAGCGAACAGATAAAAATAACGGCGCGGAGAAATAAGTTAAAAGCGCTAAGGCAATTTCGGAACGGTGGGCGAAATGATGTAAATTACTCTCATTCCTTGTCTCAAAAATAACCTGAGTTTGAACGTAATTTAAAAAGATATTAACTTTTTCAGGCGCTATTTAACGCCCGCCGCGCAATATCACCGCTAACTTACGGGAAATAAATGTGATTATTGTGCGCGATCAAAAAACGCCCATAAGCGGTCTTAAAAGTGTTCAAAACTCGCCTGACGCAATGCTATAATGTGACCGTCATCACACTTACTCCCTGTATCCGCCCCGATGAAAAGCAATCCTGGCCTTTTCGTCCGGACAGATGACGCTTTTTCTATTGCCAGGCCTGATTGACGCGGAGTTTCAGAGATATGGGTACCTTAACCGCTAGCCTGGTGCTGATGAGATGGGAACTGGTTAGTGCAGTCATGATGTTTCTCGCCAGCACCTTTAACGTAAAATGTCGTCAGTCCAGCCGCAACGGCATGGCCTTCATTTTTACCGGCGTTGGCATAGGCATGTCGTGTTGGTTCGTCACCGGCCTGTTAGGTATCACGCTGAGCATGGATAACCTGCTTAACTTCTGGCATATCACCAAAGACGTGTTTGTCGATGTCATGAGCCATACGCCAGCCGATTATCCTCTGCCATAAAAGCGTAAAGCCGCATGAAGATCATGCGGCTTTCGTCTTTATACTTTCTTCAGCGTCCCGGCCATCGCCGCCGCTTCGCCGCCAATCGCCTTCAGCGTTTTTGGCTTACGTTCCTGTAGCCACATGTCGCCCATCATCTTATCCAGCCCCTGATCCAGACCGGTTACCATGCCTGCGCCCGGCGTGAAGGTCAGCTCGCCGAAGTAGATTTGCCCTTCGCTGATATACCAGTCAACGCGCACGTAATCGAAGTCGCTGGCCAGCTTTTTGCTCAGCGCCAGCGCTTTTTCCAGCGTTTCCAGGTCGCCGCTGATATCCAGCCCCGTATCACGGATCTTATAGAAGCAAGATTTCAACGTGTTAACGTAGAAGTTCATCGACAGCGGCGCATTGCCGCAGCGATTATAGATAATCTGCAAAACGTACTCGAAAGTACCGTCTTTCTTGTTAAACATGTGAAACTTGTAGTCAACGGCGGCAAATTTACCGTCGCCGACGTATTGCTCAACCAGAATGCGCGGCTTGATATAGCGATAGTGAATCTCACGCGCTTCGTGCGAGAAATCCCGGCTCAGCCACTCTTCGCAGCGCTTGATCAGCAGCTGTTTCTGCAAACAGTCCGGCTCTTCCAGCAAAATCTCCACCATGCCTGACCCGTGATTGGGCTTCACCACGGTGTTCTTCAGCGAGCTAAGCCCCAGCAGCGTGACAGGATCGGCTGTTTCATGCAGCAGTGGGATTAAATATTCATCCCCAATGGTCTGAGAAATATAGTCACGAACCAACAGCTTATCGGACAGCATGCCATAACGCAGGTAGTCGCCGGTGACGAATTTGCGGTACAGAACTTTCTCATTAAACAGTTTCGGCTGGTGTATGTTGGGTAATTTTTTAAATTTATGCAGATAATAAATTCTGTCCTGGTAGGACCAGGGCATTTTTTTGAAAAGGAACAGGAAACCTTTTCTTATTTCTGCTTTGAGTTTTAGCATTTTCGACCTCATTTGCAGGCTTTATAATTGTTTGAGGAAAAATTTCTTCAAAATAGCGTTTTCTCGCCATCCGAAATCGCGACACCCGCGTCTCATTTTTCCCGGCAGACATAAAAAATCCGTCAGCTGCTTTACCCGTTTATGCAGTTTTCCTGCGCACGGTCTCTGCTTCCTGCAAGGCAACACCAGATTCATGCCTCTGGCGTCAGAAGAGAGAAAACTGACTGACGAAAAGCCCGTTAAGGACGCGCTGAGCAGATTCCTGCTTGCGGTAGTGCCCTTCGCGGGACGACAACTCCATTTTTACTGAACAGAGCGGCCTGCGGCCGTCCTGGGTTTTATTACTGTTTCTTCTGCGCCGTCGACGGCGCGCTTTCCTGCCGCTCCGCCTGGGTGGCTGATTGACCATCCTGCAGCCACATCTTGCCCATCATTTCGTCCAGCCCGTGCTTCAGCACCGGCATCAGGCCTGCGCCTGGTGTAAAGGTCAGCTCGCCAAAGTAGACGTCGCCCTGGCTGATATACCAGTCAACCCGTACGTAATCGAAATCGCTGGCCAGCTTTTTGCTCAGCGCCAGCGCCTTCTCCAGCGCGGCCCGGTTGTGGCTGATATCCAGTCCGGCAGTATCAAAGCGGCGGTAGAAGCAGCTATCAAGATTATTGACATAGAACAGCATCGACAGCGGTTGATTATCGCTACGGTTAAACACCACCTGCAGCACATACTCAAAGTGGCCGTCCTGCTTGTTAAACATATGAAACTTGTAATCAATCGCCGTAGACTTACCGTCTCCTACCCGCTGCTCAACCATGATCTGCGGTTTGATATAGCGGTAATGGATTTCACGCGCTTCGTGCGAATAATCTTTTGTCAGCCACTCGCCACAACGTTCAATAAGCTGATGTTTTTCGACAAAATCAGGTTCTTCTACAAAGACTTTAACCATCCCTGAACCGTGGTTTGGCTTAATGACCGTATCTTTTAGCGTTTCCAGCTCAAACAGCGTCTCAGGATTATCCGTGGTGTGTAACAAAGGGATCAGGTATTCCTCACCAATCTTGTGGGAAATATAATCCCGCACCAGGATCTTATCTGATAACGCGGCGTAACAATCGTAATCGCCTTTAATAAACTTGCGAAACAGTACCTTTTCATTAAAAGAATCAGGATGACGAATATGCGGCATCCGTTTAAACCGATGAAAATAATATAATCTGTCCTGGCAAGACCACGGCATAATTCGGATGCAATTCAGGGCGGCCTTTTTAAGTTGTTTTTTTGCGTCTACCATTTTCTTACTCACCTATAGGTTTTGTAGTTGAGTGAGGAAAGCTGCATCTTAAGAATGACCCCATTCTTAAAGAAATAATTCATCAGCGTCAGGGATAACAGTTCCGTGACCAGCACGCTCCACGCGGCACCCGTCAAGCCCCAAAAACGAATGAAAAACCAGTTGGTTACTACGCTGACCGCCACCAGTAAAATAATTTTCACCAGCAGATAATTAAAACCGCCCTCTTTCACCATGTAGCGATAGGCTACGGTACCCATTGCTGAAAAGCAGGTCGCCAGAGAAAGCAACGTGACCAGATCGCCTGATTGCTGATAGTCATGACCGTAAAGCAGGCTGACAATTTTTTCGCCGAACAGCGCAACAATCAGCAGCATAAACAGTGAAACGGCCATAACGTAGCCGTTAAGCCTGGCGGCCAGTCTCAAAGCTACATCCGCCCGCTCGCGGAAAATTTCCGAGAAGCTGGAGGTGATAATCGCCACCGGGATAAATATCCATGAGGCAGAAATCGTATTCGCAGCGGTAAACAGCCCAAGCTCGTGTGCCGATCCCACGCCGACCAGGAAAAACTGCGCCAGCTTCACCTGAACAGAAATAAACACGCTGGAGATCGCCAGCGGCAGTCCCGCATGGAACAGATAGCGCAGATAGCTGCGGTGCTTGCGCCTGGTTGGCGGGCTGATGGTGTTTTTTTGATAAAACATCGTCCGCTTAATCAGGTACGGCACCAGCGTCACCGCAACAATCGAGAAGGACAGCAGTAGCGGATTAAGCTTGAACCACGCAATAGCAAAGCTAATGGCGAAACTGATAATCATTCCCGTTGCGTTTGCAACCGTGTTCATCCGCGATTCCAGTCGCGCATTGTTATAAACGCTAAAAATATCCTGGGTCACGAAAATAGCCGACAGAAACGACGCCACGGCAAAAATCAAAAAATTTTCACGCATCTCCAGCCAGACCCACGCCAGCACCGGCAAAGAAAGTAATAATAACAATGCCATACGCAGCTGTTTTGCCACGGCCATCAGCCGCAGGCCTTTCGCCGCGCTTTTGCTGATGCTTTTAAACAGGATGGTTTCCGTACCAAAAATCGCTACGGTTTGAACAATGGAAAAAATGGATGCAGAAAATGCGATTTGCCCAAAAACAGATGGCCCAAAAGATTTTGCAACATAGGATGTAACAAAAATTACACCAAAAACCGAAACCACCTTCTCTGACATCATCCAGGCAGCGTTCGTGACGACACTGTGTTTCATTGAAGCTTCCTTCGTAGAACTAATAACTTATAACGAAAGTCAGTACATCCTTGTCTATCACAGAGAAAATAAACCTGGCCTGGGCCTGGCAAAATAAGCGTCCGGAATATTATTTTACGGGCGATAGCGCACCGCTCTTATTTAAAAGATTTTATTTTATCAGATCGTTTTTTTAACGAACCGTCTGATTCTTCCTGGACTTGATACTGGTTAGCAACCCACCTCAGCACGAACAACGCTGGAGAATATCCTGGCACAGTTTTTTTCTTCCGCCTGCTGGATCATTCTGAATTACTAACTGGCCTTGCTGCTGGCATGAATCGAATTTATAACAAAAAGCGCTTTATCGAAAGCTAACCAGGTGCATTGCAAATAAAATAGGAGAAATCCCATGATGATATTTATTCATAATCCCTTAACTTAAAGCCTGCAATTCAAATCGCGCACTTAACGTCGCTGTCCTGATTAATGGATAAATTAGATCCATTCTTTAGTGCAGCCATTCTCATCACTTTATAGTTAAGAAAGGTAATAGCATCCATGAGAAAGTCACGATATACAGAAGAGCAAATCACCAGTGCCATTAAAGCATCTGAATGCGGCGTAAAGGTTAAGGAGATTTGTGAAGAACTGGGGATTTCTGAGGCCACATTCTACAGCTGGAAAAAGAAATACGCCGGGCTATTCTCGGAAGAAGGAAGAAAAATCAAGGAGTTAGAAGAGCGCGTACACAGTATGGAACGCGAACTCCAGATGCTCTCTTCAGATAAAGAAATGCTGCAGAGCGTATTGAAAAACTTCTTTACTACCAATGATAAGCGTCAGGCGGTTAATTTTCTTCAGGATACTTTTGATATCGGCACGCGCCGGAGCTGCCGCTTGCTGGATATTAGCCGCAGCGTTTATCATTATCCTTACAACTGTGAGAATCAATAATTGCGACGCAGTGCGCAATTTTTTTACTGTTCAGGACCAAATTAAAATATTCCGATCTTTAATTAAAAAGTACCGTTCCTTTTTATGGCGACCTGATTCGGTGATGAGTTTATTCCTATAAACCCGCCTCACCAGGCTACCACAATTGATCGTCACCAGAAAAATTATTTTACTTTCATACAGTTAAGAGCGCATTTATCTTTTTGGTCAACGATAAATGCGCCAATTCTGACATAAAACCTTCTTACAGATCGACCCGAAAACCCGGCATCTACTTCAGTAATGATAATACTTATCAGTTTACGAATGGTTTACAGTTCTCACTGTTCTCTGCCGTTCGCCATGCGTCCTTTCGCGTGAAAACCCCGCCACTCCGGCCTCCTCCGTTTCGCTACCCTGCTTTCAAGACCAACGATAATGCAACAGACCTTAACATTCCTGACCTTTACGACCGACATTGATGTGCAGAGTTAATCTTTTTCTGTGATTTATTAATGTATCCATCTGCCGGGCATCGTCCTTTCTTCCGTTTCTGTTCATTAAAATTTGAGTTAAAAATGGTTTGTTGCTGCTAAAACAGTCTCAAAAAAGAAGCAATATTGAATGTGTAGTAAGAATTGACTGTGTTTGAAAATAACCAAATCCGATTAGCGATTATTCTTATAGCGGAACAATCGGTCCCTGTGTCATAGCAGTCTTTGATGGAAGCCGCTTTTTTTCCTCACCGCATCGGAAAAAAAACGTGATAAAAATCACACATAGAGCTAAAAACTTCCGGAAATTACAGCCAGCGGCAATAAAAAAAGAGCACGAAAAGCGCTCTTTTTTTTACCTTAATCAAAACAGTTTGCCAAAGGCTGTGCCTTTTTCGGCCAGTCTCTTAAGAAAAGACGGATTTTTTAACCGGTTCAGGTTGGATACGTGTCGCCAGCACTACGCCCGCTATCAGGGCCAGAATGCCGCAGACCGTTACTGCTGAAGGCCAGCCCTGCCTTAATAAAAAGGTGTAGGCCAATGCCGCCAGCGTTTCAAAAACAATCAGCGGGCCAACCAACACGGTGGGTAAACGCTGGCTGGCTTCGTTCCAACACAAAGCGCCCAGCCAGGAGCAGAACAGGCCCAGCGCGATCATTAAGGCGATAAAAAGAGCGGGATGGGGGCCAAAAGGCAGCGAAAAGTCGGGACGGGTAACGTGCAGCTGAATGCTCACCAGCAAATAGCCCACCAGTGCCAGCGGCAGCGTGGCTATGCCTTGCGCCGTCGCCCAGGTCGTCGCGCTTTTCTGCGGATGCGCGCGTAACCAGCGAGCGTTGCGTAGCGGATACCATGTCCAGCAAATCATCGCCATTACCGCCAGCCCTATGCCGCTCAGATAACGTGGCAGATCGCCATGCTGAGCGCTATCCTGCCATTCCGCAACGTTGACGCAGCCTAATCCCAGCGCGATCAGCAGCAGTACCGGCACCAGCTTTCGCCACGGCAGCCGCCCTTCATGGTGCCCATAAAACAGGTTAGCGCTGACGGAAATAACTACCGGCAACGTGCCGATAATCATACTGGAAACAGGTGCGCCGGTACGCTGAATAGCACTGGCTAAAAAGGTGTAATAAAGAAGGTTACCGATCAGCGCCAGTTTGAGTGCTTCTTTCCAGTCGCCGCGCGACAGCTGACGCAACCGGCGTCGATCCTGCCACGCCAGCGGCAGAGCAATCAGGCCGAAAGCCACATAGCGGCCTACCGACTGTAGCGCGCCCGGGTAATCCGGCACCAGCAGAGGCACCACAAAAATAAGTCCCCACATCAGTCCCGCGCTCAGGGCAAAAAAGACACCAGCAAACATAAACAGCGATCCCGTTAATTAAAGCGAAAACGCTATTCTGACGCGCCGTCAGGGGAAAAGATTGTAGCAGATTGCGCTTAGCCTCTTATCTGCTTCTGATAGCGCACCGGGGTAGTGCCGTAGCGGTTAGCGAAGCTGCGGGTCAGATGAGCCTGATCGGTCAGGCCTACCGCCAGCGCGACGTCAGCGGCCGGGCGGCCCGAGGCCAGCAGCTCTTTTGCGCGCCACAGGCGAAACGCCATCAGCATCTGATGCGGCGTAACGTGATACTGCGCCTTGAACTGTCGTTGAAAATGCCAGGGACTGAGCGAGGCCAGCGCGGCCAGCTCGTTCAGGGTGATATTGTCAGCAAGGTTGTCGCGTAAATACTCTTTTATGAGGTCGAAGCGGTGCCTGGGCGCGGCTGCCATCTTATCGCCAATCCGGGCGCAGGGACGCAAAAGGTCGATCGCTGTCAGTAAAATGCCGTCTCTCGCCAGCGGATCCCGCACCTGCCAGAGCATAGCCAACAGCGCGGAAAGCTGGGCCGCTCGAGGCGGATCGAAGCACACCGCCTCGGTAAACCACCAGCCCTGCTCGCCCGTTATGGCGGCCAGCCGCGCCGGATCGAGATAGAGCATACGATACTGCCACCCTTCTTCGCTGGCCGATTCGCCGGTATGCAGCTCGTCCGGATTCATTAACACCAGCGATTGCGCGGGTGCCGTATGCACAGCGCCGCGATAGCGAAAACGCTCCGCGCCTGCGTCTATCGTGCCGATGCCGAACGCCTCATGCGTGTGCGGCTCAAAGGCGTAGCGCGAAATATGCGCCTGATAAAGCTCTACGCCCGTCAGGCCATCAAGCTGGCAAAAGCGGGCGCGATCTTTTTCATCATTAAACTGCGCGGGAACACCCTGCAAGCCAGCCTCCGGAAAATTGAGCGAGGAACCCTCTTCTGCTTAATACAAAAGTATAACGTTAGCAGCGAACGTCATCCTTAATTTGTCTGTTTCCTGCAATTGATTTGGCATAAGTGATTAATAAATTAAACATTCATTCAACCAACAAGCAATGCTCTTAACTTGTAAATCGTCATTTACTCAATGTTGAGGTTGCCGGTGTTCAACTGAGTTTTTTCCACTGGAACGCCGAAGATGTCCGATATCACACTTACGTCAGGTCAGGAGAGCAGCCTGACCCTTTTTCTGTCGCTGGTTACGGGCAGGCTGAAACCGGGCAAGCTGTGGTATGACCGGGAATATCGCCTCAAGTATTTGTTCCGCTCGCTCGCCTGTCCGCGGCAGACCCTGAAACTGACCGATGCGATTATTCATGAGCCGGTGATGCGTGAAATACTGGCCGTCCAGCATACGCTGCCGAGCAAGATCCATCGCCCCTATCTCTATGGCGGCATGCCGGTGGCGGATCGGGCCGGGGCGATTATCGCGCACTACCGATTCGCCAGAGACCTGCCTTACTCTGTCTTTCGTCAGGCGCTGCTCAGCCAACAAGGGGCGGAGCTGCTGCGTTTTGCAGGCAAAGGTGGCGAAAGCTTTTCCATTACCATGGCCTGTACCGGACGCTGTGAAAGAGAAGGCGAGGTCAATCTGTTTTTCAGCCAGGACGGGATCAAGCTGGCGATAGTGACCTTTGCTGTAACCGAGCAGCAAGGTGAAAAGGTAGCGATCGTCGGCGGTATTCAGGGCGCGCATCGCGATACGCCGCACGAGCTGATCCGTTCGGCGACCAAGGCCTGCTATGGTTTATTTCCGAAACGCCTGCTGATGGAAACCCTGGCGCTGTTCTGTAAGGCAACGGGGATTTCGCAGATCCAGGCCGTCAGCGACACCGGCCATATTTTCCGCAGCTGGCGCTATCGCCTGAAAAAGAAGAGTTTGTTTCATGCCAGCTATGACGAATTCTGGCAGACGCTTAACGCTGTGCCGCTGTCGTCAAAACTCTGTCGCTTGCCGACGACGTTTGCACGCAAGCCGCTGGAGGAGATAAGCAGCAAGAAACGGTCGGAGTATCGGAAACGCTACGAGCTGCTGGACGCCCTGGCCGGGCAGTTCACCGCGCATATCCGCTGAGCCGCGTGCCACAGGTGACCGTACCGGCCCGCGTGCGGTTCACCTTAGCGGCTTTCCTTTACCACATCATCAATTTTCCAGCCGTCGCGATCTTTGCGCATCGTGACCAGCAGCAGCTGACGATCCTCTGGATCCTTGCCCAGCGCCACGTCGCCGGAGGCGGTTTCGCCGTTGACGGTAAACCGGCTTACGCTGACGTGATCCACCCAGCTGTCGCTGTAATCCTGATCCTGCAAAAAGAAATCGTCGTCCATGCCGTCAGGGCTTTTGATCAGCACGTTGATCTTTTGCAGCAGCTGCGGCGTGACATACTGATTTAACACCGGATCGTGCTCGTCGATCGGGCTTTCATCCTTGCTCAACGCGTTAAGATACCAGCTGTAAAAATCCTGGCTTACCTTTTGCGGATCCTGTTCCGCCGCGCCGGCCTGCGACGCCAGTAGCGCTATGCCCAGCGCCAGTATCCATTTTTTCATCAACAAATCTCTGCCCGTTACGCTTTTACGTGGCGGCTCCACGCTGCCGGTTAATTTACCTTTTCATCGCCCTGAATGAACCCGTTTCCGCATTATTTTTGGTAAATGTTTATACCGTGTCGCGCCGTAGCCAACGGGTCATGACTTTAGCCAGGGCAGCAGGCGCCGCAGCGGCCTGATAACTGCAACAGCCTGCAAATCCGGACGACAAATGCGAGCCATGCCGAAGTCCTCAATGTTTTTCCGCTGCGCCGTCAGAAAACAGTGTCCGCTTTTTTTATGTGGTTATAAGATTATCGCGCTGCCGCAACTCCTGCTTAATTATCGTAAGCGTCAGCTTTGCCGTTCAGACCGCAATGGAGAGCATACAGATGGAAAGACGAGTCACCAGGCTGGAAACCGATGTCGGGCATATGCAGGAAGCTATTCAGGAAATCAAAAGCGACATCCGCGAGTTTAAAAAAGAGGCGCGCATGGATTTTCGCCTGCTGTTCGGCGCAATTGTGACCACAACTCTGGGGCTGGCTTTGCTGATAGCCAGGGGTTTTGCCTGGCTGTGACGCGGCCTGCCCGCTGGAGCCAGGTTATCCTTTACAAGCCGGGCCGGTTTCTGGCGGCAGCGGGTGCTGCTGATGCTTTATACCGCCCTCTCCTGGTGTTTCACGCTTAGCGCTATGGCGCGTAACGGCGCGGCGCATTTTCCCGCAGCAGACCGCCGGGATCGGGCGCAGGATAGTCGGCATCAATGCGTAACGGCGCGGCATAGCGGCTCTGCCACAGCTGCTCATAAAGCGCATCCAGCCGTGCCGCCATGACGTCATCATTCAGCACCAGCTCCAGGTTGCGTGAATTATCAAAGTAGCCGCCGCTCCAGTTACTGGTGCCTGTCCAGGCCAGTTCGCCGTCGATGGTCATGATCTTACTGTGCACGACGCGGGCGTAGGGAATAAAACCGCTGCTCGCCTCCGGTATCGTCACGATTTTTATCGTTACGCCCGGCACCAGCGCCAGACTTTTCAGCCAGGCGATATCGGGCTGTTTGGTATTCCAGTTGGCGACCATCAGCTCGACCTGTACGCCGCGCGCCGCTGCTGCGCGCAACGCATTGTCGATAACGGCATAAAAGGGGCGAGTGCGATTTTCGCCAAACGACAGCGGCGCATATTCCATTACCTGCACCCGAATACGCTTTCTGGCGGAAGCAAGCAGCTGCGGCAGCACCAGCTGCGAATCAGGAATACCTGCCGGATTCCAGGCGCGCGGGCTGGCGACCAGATAACGGCCGGCGCGAAGATCGGCAGGCAACGCATCCGTACCGGTTTCGGGCACCTTTTCGCCCGCCTCCAGCAACGGCTGCGCGGCCCAGTCGTGATTAAAGATGGCGGCAATTTGCGCTACAACAGGTGCGTCGTTAATCAGCAGACCGGTTTCCTGGATATGCTCCAGCGCCCGCCAGTCGAAGTTCTGGCTGCCGACAAAGCTCTGCTTACCATCCACCAGCAGGTATTTTGCATGAATAATACCGCCAGCCAGGCGGGCGAAAGGCATAATGCGCAAGGTCAGTCCCGGAATGGCTTTCAGCTGCGCCAGCGTTTCCGGCGTGCTGAGCTTCAGCCCCTTTTGATCCATTAAAAAACGAATTTTTACGCCGCGTTCGCCAGCCTGCCGCAGCGTCTGGATCACCTTATCCAATCGCGAACCCGGCTCGTTGGCCACATAGAATTGTGCAATATCGATCTGCGTACGGGCGCTGGCGAACATCTCTTGCCACACCACGGCACTGCTGCGCAGATCTGACGCCGTCAGGGTGGTTTCGGCGGGCGCATCATAAACCAGTTCATAACCCGCGATGGCGAACTTTGCCTCACCGAGCGGGCTGAACAGCAGCAGCCCGCCGCACAGCAGCCGTTTGCACCGCTGCGCAAGATCACGCATAGCGGCGCACGCCATTGTCCTGCGGCCCGGCAACAGGCTCGGCCCACTGTACGGGCGTAGCCGCCCGCAACAGCAGCACCTTAAGTAATTCATTAATGCGCTCCATACGGTTCTGCAAAAAGTTATTGCTAACCAGGCAAACCAGCGCGATAGCGATGCCTAATCCGGTGGCGTACAGCGCGGTGCCCATCCCGGCGGAAACCTGGCTGGCGTCCGACACGCCTGCCGCCGCCAGCGCTTTAAACGTGTCGATAATTCCCATTACCGTGCCCAGCAGCCCCAGCAGCGGCGCGGCGGTCACCACCGTTTCCAGCAGCCACAGGCCGCGCGTCATGGCCGCTTTGCTCAGCAGATACTGCGCGTCGACCTCGTCGCTGAGCGCCTCGGCGGAAGCCTGCGCTTTACGTGCCAGTACGGGCTGCACTGCGCGCAGCGGCACGCTGCTGCGTCGGGTTACGCTTTCCGGCAGCGCGTGCGTTTCCGTCGTCAGTACCGCCGCCAGCTGGCTGGCCTGCCGCCGCGTCCACGCAAACCAGATAGATCGTTCAATAATAATCACCAGCGCTGCCGCCAGCGAGAAGTACATGACATAAAAGATTGCATCGTGCATCAGGGTTGCATTCATCTTCTTCTCTCTTTCGGTTAAAAAGTGGCTTCCAGCGAAACGCTGTAGGTACGCTCTACGCCAACATTGTAATAAGGCGTGGCGGCGCTAAGACCGTTACGCGCATCGGCGTTAAATACCGTAGTGCGCGCCGACGTCAGGTATTCCTTATCGAGCAGGTTGAGGATGCCGAACCGCAGCGCGGCGCTTTTGACGATCTTTTTATCCACTGGCAAATAAACGCCTGCCGCCAGATCGAACACCGTTCTGCCGCCCACTTTTTCATCGTTGGTCATATCGCCGTAAAACGCGCCGACATATTTTCCGCTGACGCTGCTGTAGTAGCGGCCATCATCGTAGCCCAGCGTCAGGTTCAACAGATTTTTGGGCGAGTTGGGCAGCTGCTTGCCGCTGGTCGGCAGAGAGATATCTTCCCGCGTGACGTTATCTTTCTGCTCGGAGTCGGTATAGGTGTAAGACGTGTAGTAGTTGAAGTTATAGGGCAGCTTGCCGCTCCACTCGACCTCCAGCCCCCGGTTTTCCACCTTGCCGACGTTCATCATCTCGTAGTCGCCATCCGGGTTGGTGGTGGAAATCTGACGGTCGGTATAGCGCAAATAGAACAGCGTGGCGCTGAGCAGCATATCGTCTTGCTGAAAGCGCCAGCCCAGCTCATGGTTCCAGCTCAGCTCCGGTTTAGTATTAATCGAATCGCCGACGTTATAGAGCACGTAGTTTTGCGGCGTACGCATATTGCGCGTCAGGTTGTAAAACACCTGATTCTGCTGATCGAGCCGATAGCTGGCGCTGAAGTTCGGCAGGAACTTGTGATAGGTGGCGTGGCGATGCTCCGGCGCGTTTTCCAGGCTGCCTTTGTTTTCGCCGCGACGATCGACGTGCTGCCAGGCCAGACCGCCGACCAGCGTCCAGTCGGGCGTGATGAACCAGCTATCCTGTAGCCAGATTTTTTGCGCGGGCGTGATGGTATACTGGTTGCGGCCCTGCACGGTGTTGCCGTTGGCATCCTTTACCTGTCCGGCACCGTTCGGATCGCCCCACAGATCAGCTGGATTACCGTCGCTCTTGATCGCCACATAAGGCTGCGTTTGTAGCTGGCGAGCGCGTTCATACCAGTAGCCCAGATCCAGACTGTGCTGCTCGTTGATATCCCACTTCAGTTTAGTCGTGATGCCGGGCCGCCAGGTTTGTGTCCACGACGGGCGGTAATAAGTATTGCTGGTCAGATTGCTGAGATCGTACTGGCCCGCCTGATCGGACGTTGGCCCCAGCGTGCTGGCGCTCTGGCCGGTAAAGCTGCCGCCGTTGCCCCAGTAATAGTAAGGCTGCAACGTCAGCGACAGGTTATCCTGCAGCTGGAGTTTCTGCGTAAAGCTGAGGGTGAAATTCTCGAACGGGTTACGGTTCAGCTTGTAGTATCTCGACAGCTGACCACGGCTATTGTACTGCGGCGTAGCGGGATAATCGTTGGCGTAGCGTCCGTCCTGTTCAAACTGCGCCTTGCTTAACGTATTGTAATTGGCGTTTTCCTGACGGTTATACTTCATAATCAGGTTGCTGCTGTTGCCATTTTCCGCCTCGAAGAGCGAGTTCATCTCAAATTTATTGGAATATAAGCGTCCTTCGCCGCGCCATTTTTTCGCTTCGGTATGCGAATAAGAGAGCCAGTTACTGAAGCCGTTATATTCGCCGGTTTCCAGACGGGCGAATGTTTTACTCAGATTGTTACTGCCCAGCGTCTGCTTCACAAAGCCGCCGAAATCTTTTGCGGGTCTTTTGGTCACCAGACCGATATTGCCGCCGCTCGATCCAATATGGGGGCCGTCTGCCTCGGACGAGCCCTGCGTCACAAACACCTCTTCGATATTTTCCGCGTCGCCCACCAGATTAGGGTAAACCGCGTAGTTGCCGGAGTCGTTAATTGGAATGCCGTCGATCGACAGGCCAATCTGATCGGAGTTCATGCCGCGCATGGTGTAATCAACGCCGCTCAAACCGCTGGCGTCGTTGCTGTTAACGTTCAGGCCGGGCGTATATTTCAGTCGATCCAGCGCGTTTCCCGCCATATCCGCCTGCTTCTGCATCGCCTCTTTAGTAATGGTAGAACGTGCTTTCGCCGACTCTTCCTGCACCATCATGCCGCCGCCCAGCGTCTCGCCCTGAACATTAATGGCACCGACATCGGTACTCTCTGCTGCCTGTGCCGCCATTGATAAGGCCGACATCACCGCAAGGCACACCCCGGAACGTATAAAAATGCTCATTATTATTTCCTGTTTTGATGTTGGGCGTTCACGGCGCCCGATAATTCAGCGTGGCGGTAAAGCGCCTGCTGTTTTGTCCGGCGAAGGCGTCGGCCGGGAACGGCTTGACCTGCCTGATATTTTGTAAGCTGCCCAGCGCGGCGCGATTAAGCAGCATATTGCGAGCTTTACTGCTGATGCCGGAAGCCAGTACGCGACCGCTGCGATCGACTTCCAGCCAGATTTCCACGCTGCCTTCCGGGCGTTCCAGCGAGGCCTGACGGCCGGTGGGATAGCGTTTTTGTGCCTCCAGATCGTGACGTAGCTCTGCGATCCAACCGTTTTCGATGGCGCCGCTGTTGACGCGCGGCGCGACGGGTTTGGGCGTGGCGACCGGCGACGCGGCGGGTATCGGCCTTGCAACGGCGGTAGGTTTAACCGAAGTACTGGCTGGCTCGATCGCCTTTTTCGGTTTTGGCTTTGGCTTCGGTTTGGGCTTCGGCGGCGGCGCAACGGGTTCAGGCGAGGAGAGCGTAGGTTCCGGCGGCGTTTCCACTACGGGCTGAGGCTCGGGTTCCGCTGGTGGTTCGGAAGGCGTTTCAACCGGCGGTGTCTCAACCGGCGGTGTCTCAACCGGCGGCGTTTCAGCCGATGGGGGTTCCACCAGCGCCAGTTCCATGGTTGATTCGTCGTAGCGCGGTTCAATTTTCAGCGTGGCGTGCTGGTTCATCAGCACCCAGCCAGCCGCCATCAGCACGGGCAGCCAGCTAAAAGCATGGCGAAAACGATAGACGGCGTACATGTCATAGTTTCCGTGTTGCGATAGAAATAGCGGTAAAGCCGCCCTGCCGCAGGCTGTCCATTACGGCAATCAGCCGCTCGACGGGCACGCTTTTATCGCTGTTAAGCACGATCGCCGTTTTCTGGCTGTCTTCCTGCTGCGCTTTCAGCCGGTTAACAAGCGTTTCTGGCGTCACCGGCTGTCCGTCCAGCTCCAGACGGTTATCCGTGCCCAGCGTAACGATGGCGTGCTGCTGCGGTTTTAACTGCTGCGCGCTGGCCGCGCCCGGCAGCTGGGTTTTCATTCCCTGGGAAGGAATAACGTTCAGGCTGATCAGAACAAAAAACACCAGCAGGAACATCATCACGTCAATCATCGGGATCAGTTCAATATGGGCTTTATTTTTGACAGGTTCATTCCAGCTACGCATCAGGCTCCCCCTCTTTTTGGAAGGCCAATATAGAAGCGGAATGTTTATTTTTAGTTACACTTTTAAGATAAAACGGTGGATCATTACGATTAACTTACATATTAGTGACGGAAGGAAATTAAAAACGGGTGAACGGGGGGTTTTGCGAGGGGCATCTGAAATCGAAAAGAATTATCTCTCAGAATACAGGCTTAAAGAAGTGAACGCAGTGCAAATGTAATAATTAAACTATTGATAATAAAGTTATTAATGAAAAAACCGCGCGTAAAACTTAGCGCTTTGCCAAAGCCGAAAGGCTTGTTATCACTCTCTGGCGGGAGTAACGTCATCAGGCCATTCATTACCATTTAAGGAAGAATATGAAACTCTATTACTCTCCCGGCGCCTGCTCGCTGGCCCCGCATATCGTCCTGCACGAAACTGGCCTGGCGCACGAGCTGGAGACGGTGGATTTAAAAACCAAAACCACCCGCAGCGGCAAAGATTTTCGGGCCATCAACAGCAAAGGCTATGTGCCCGCGCTGGCCCTGGACAACGGTAGGGTGATGACTGAAGGCGCGGTGATTTCACAATACCTGGCGGATTTAAACCCCGAAAGCGGCCTGCTGCCTGCGCAGGGCGAAGCGCGCTACGCCGTGCTGGAGTGGATGAGCTTTATTTCTGCCGAGCTGCATAAGACGCTGGCGGCGCTGTTTAACCCGGCGGTAAAAGGCGAGTGGAAAGATGCGGTGGTCGCGCAGCTGACGCGCCGACTGAACTGGCTGGAAAATGAAATCGACGGTAAAACCACGCTGACCGGCGACCGCTTCACTATTGCCGACGCCTATTTGTTTACCGTGCTCGGCTGGAGCAAAGTGGTTGGATTTAGCCTGGACGACTGGCCTGCGGTGCAGCGTTACCTTGCCAACGTCGCGGAACGGCCCGCCGTGCAGGCCGCGCTGAAGGCGGAAGGCCTGATCTGAATAGCTGCGCGGAGCGAGGTTAACCTGCGCAACCCGCGTTCATCCGGCCTTTTGCGTACGGCAAAAGGCCGGGCGGACAGCGCTACGCAGGTTTCCCGGCCCGTTCGGTCGCAGGCAGCAAGCTGGCCTTCAATCTGGATGTAGAAACAGAAGTCCGGGCCGTATCTGCCGCTGCCTATCTTCGTTAGCCTTCAGGAATAAATATGCACCTACACCAAGCAACGCCGCTTATCCCGTCACGTGCGCTCAGCCTGCTGGCCGGACGTGACGTCTGGCTAAAAATGGAGGCGTTTCAGCCGCCCGGCTCTTTTAAAATCCGCGGTATCGGGCTGTCCTGCCAGCACTATTTACACCAGGGTGCCGAACGCTTTGTCTCTTCTTCCGGCGGCAATGCGGGCATGGCGGTCGCCTGGGCCGGTCGCCAGCTGGGCGTACCCGTTATCGTCGTCGTGCCTGAAACCACTTCCGCGCGCGCCGTTGAGCTGCTGCGTCAGGAGAACGCAGAGGTTATCGTACACGGCGCGTCCTGGCAGGAAGCCAACCACTACGCTCAGTCGCTCTCAGGCAGCAAGGATGCTTTTCTGCACCCGTTTGACGATCCGTTGCTGTGGCAGGGCCATGCCACAATGATCGATGAAGTGGCCGCTGACGGCTGTAAACCTGACGTGGTGATCCTGTCTGTTGGCGGCGGCGGCCTGCTGAACGGCGTGGTGGAAGGGTTGCAGCGCAACGGCTGGCACGATGTCCCCGTGATAGCGGTGGAAACTGAAGGCGCAGCCTCCTTTCATGCGGCTCTGCAGGCCGGTCATACCGTGGAGCTGGCCGCTATTAACAGCGTGGCCGGTTCGCTGGGTGCAAAGCGCGTCAGCGAGCAGTCTCTACGCTGCGCCGCTACGCATCCGATCCACAGCGCGCTGGTTACCGACAGCCAGGCTATCGCCGCGTGCAGCCGCTTCCTGAACGATCATCGCGTGCTGACCGAGCCAGCCTGCGGCGCAAGCCTGGCGGTTATTTACGATAGCCATCCGCTGCTGGCGGCGTTCCGGAAACCGCTGGTGATTGTCTGCGGCGGCGCTACCGTTACGGCGGAACAGCTGTGGCATCTGTCCGAAAAGCGCTAAAGGCTGTAAATGCGTCTGGTAATGCGGGCAGAAAACGCTAATCTTCTGATTTTGTTAATAACAGGACAGAAGAAGCGCTATGGCAGATCGCGAGCATGACTATCAGGTGACCGTGGAGTGGACCGGCAACAAAGGCCAGGGCACCGAAAATTACAAGGCCTACGACCGCCAGTTTAAGGTGGTAGCCGACGCTAAAGCAGAGATAGCCGGCTCCGCCGATCCCGCTTTTCTGGGCGACGCCAGCCGCTGGAATCCCGAAGAGATGCTGCTGGCTTCCGCTTCCGCCTGCCATAAACTTTGGTATCTGCACCTGTGCGCCGAGGCGGGCATTAGCGTGCAAAGCTACTGCGACAGGGCGGAAGGCACCATGCTGGAAGCCAGACGCGGCCGTTTTACCCGAATTGTCCTGAAGCCGCAAATCACGCTACGCGCGGGTGACGATATTACCCTGGCGGCAGCGCTGCACGAAAAAGCACATGAGCAGTGTTTTATCGCCAACTCGCTGAACTTTCCGGTACTTTGCGAGCCGACTATCAAACACGCCTGAGTGAAAAACGACGTTAACCCAACCGGAGAAGTCATGAACCCTTATTTTACGGAAGTTATCGCTGCCCACGTGGCGATTGAAAACTGGCTTGGTCAGGGTAGCGGCGACATACAGGCGCTTTTAAATCGCTTCAGCGCGGACTTTGTGATGATCCCTCCTGCCGGTCGCTGCATGGATATGGCCAGCGTGAGCGACTTTTTTCTGGCGCAGCGCGGCGGCAGGCCGGGGCTGGCTATCGTGCTTGAGGAACTGACGCTGGTGGAAAGCTGGCCCGGCGGCGCGGTAGTACGCTATCTTGAACGGCAGACCCGGCCAGACGCAGCCGCCACCGCGCGCTGGTCAACGGCGGTGTTCCGGCTGATCGACGGCCATCCACAGTGGGTTTCCCTGCACGAAACCTGGCAGGGCGCGTAACCAGCGCGCCTTAGCTCGCGCTTTGGCAGTCCGCGTCCGGGATCGGCATAAATTCCGCGCATCACCGGTACGACGTCGGCCAGGCGCTGCACAAGGTAAAACGCGTCCTGAAGCCGGGCGGTAAATTTATCATGATGGATACCGCCTCGCCCGGTCAGCCGGTACTGGATGTCTGGCTGCAAACGGTGGAGATGCTGCGCGATCCTTCTCACGTACGCAATTACTCGCAGGGTGACTGGCTGAAGATGGCGAACAAAAGCAGGATGATCGTTAACCGGCTGGTGATGGATCGTCTGGATCTGGCGTTCGCTTCGTGGATCGAAAGAATGCAAACGCCGCAGACGCTGACGCAGGCGATCCTTTTGCTGCAGGAAAAAGCGTCCGCCAGCGTGAAGCGCCATTATGCCCTCCAGCCGGACGGATCCTTTAGCACCGATACCCTGATGTTTCAGGCACAATAGCCCTGTTCTGCTTTGTTTATCCTCAGCTTGCTGATGCGTTTGATCGGCATTTTTTCATCTGCCCGCCAAAACGCATTACGCTGCAGCCTTGCAAACGCCGCGTGCCGGTCAGCTTTTGCGCTTTTTATAACCGTAGCAGGCTCATTCAGCCACGGTTTTCATCTTTCACCGCATCGCTCTGGCGGGCCTGGGGTAATCAGGCCATAGTTATCGGACGCTGTCTTCGAGGAAAAATAGAATGAGAATTGCCTGTTTGGGTTGGGGATCGCTTATCTGGAAATCCGGCGTGCTGCCGGTCGAGGGCGAATGGCATAAAGATGGGCCGCCTGTGCCGATAGAATTTTCCCGCATCAGCGACGGCGGCGAGCTGGCGACGGCTATCTGTATCAACGCCGATCCCGTTCCTGCGCTGTGGGCATGGCTGACGGTTGATGACCTCGCGACGGCGTGTGAACTGTTGAAAGCCCGCGAGGCCATTCCGGCACAGCGTAGCGACGGCATCGGCTCGCTGATAGTGACCGACAGGCCAGCAGGCGCGCTGGCTGAATGGGCGCACGACCGGCATATTGATGCGGTGATCTGGACGGCTCTGCCGCCGTGCTGCGATAAGATTGAAAGCCGTACGCCTTCTTTAGAGGCGGCGCTGGCCTATCTGGACAGCCTGACGGGCGAGACGCGGGAACATGCTAAAGATTATATCTGCCGGGTGCCGACGCAGATCGACACCGCTTACCGTCGGGCCATTGTAGAAAGCTTAGGCTGGACTGACTAAACGCCCGTCTTGTTGCACGTTATGCTTTTCCGGTAGCGTGTCGTGAGGTGACTTTACAGGGAGGTACGATGCGCAGGTTCTGGAAGCCCCTTTCTTACTTTATTACGCTTTTATTGGGCGGCGTGCTGACGCTGGCCTGCCTGGCGGCGCTGATGATTTACTCACGCGTTGCGCCTGCCGATGAGGCTTTTCAGCAGGCCTGTCCGCGCTTTACGCCGGAAGAGGTCCGCGAGGAATATATTCGGTCGTGGCTGCGTTCGGCTGGAGAAAATGAGCGGAAAGCGGCTATCGGCCTGGACAGCCTGAGTTTTAATACCGCCCCGACTTTCGGGAACAAGATGTGGTTCGGCAAGCTCCAGGTCAGCGGCAGCAAAGGCAATGATGAAGCTTACGTCATTCTGGACTGCCGTACGGGAATGTTCGATTATTCGGGAACTGAACTCTCCTCCGGACGGTGACTTTCTTTTCCACAGACGTAAAAAAACCCGCACGAGGCGGGTTTTTTGTCACTGTTATTATTTTCCACTTAACTGCTCAGGCTGCTGCCTTCATCGCTATCGTAAGTGTGGTAATAATATTTACAGTGCGACGACGTTTGCAGCTGAAGGGCCTTTAGCACCATTTTCGATGGTGAATTCTACCTTCTGGCCTTCGTCCAGCGTTTTGTAGTCATTACCCTGGATTGCAGAGAAATGTACAAATACGTCTTTGCTGCCGTCCTGCGGAGAAATGAAGCCGAAACCTTTATCCGCGTTAAACCATTTTACTAAACCAGTCATTTTACCAGACATCGATACTTCCTTAATTTTGAGCCACTTAAATTGGCGTGAAGGCCTGTTTCCAGAGCATAACTTATTGGGCACTTAGAAGAAGATCAGGAGGAAGGATATCGTTGGATAACGCTTGCGCTGAGGACTGCTTTACTAAAACTGCTTTCATAAGGTCTGTATTCCAAACCGATGACGCTATTAAGTCATGCCTGACTCAGTTAAGCAACGTTTATTTTTTATATTTTATTCGCGCCGGGTTTTTTGGCCGCCGGTTTAGAAACCAGCCAGCGCCAATACGCTATGATTTTACGCTATTGCGCTGGCCCGCTGCGGCAAAAAAGACGCTGGCGCTTTCGTCTGTTTTCATGCACTTAACTCAAATCCGCCTCCGGAGACGCGTTTAATGTTAAACGAAACTTACACTCGCTATAGCAGCCTGCAAAATAAGACCATCATCATCACCGGCGGCGCAAGCGGGATCGGCGCAGATCTGGTTGCGGCTTTCGCTCAGCAGCAGGGCAAGGTGCATTTTCTGGATATCGATCGCAGCGGCGAAGCGCTGGCAAAGCAGCTCGGCACAACTTTTCACTACTGCGATTTGCGTGACGGCGCGGCGTGTCGGGCGATTATTAACGATATCGCCAGCCAGGAAGGTGCGCTGGACGTGCTGATCAATAATGCCGCCAATGACGATCGCCACGATTTCTTTAGCGTGGAGCCGGCATACTGGCGCGATCGGCTGGCGGTGAATCTGGATCACCAGTTTTTCGCCAGCCAGGCGGCGGCGGAGATTATGCGCCGACAGGGATCGGGGAATATTCTACTGACCAGCTCAACCTCGTTTATGAGAGGCCGCCCCGGGATGGTCGGTTACACCACGGCCAAAGCCGCCGTTATCGGGCTGACCCAGACGCTGGCGCGTGAGCTGGGCCAGTACGGTATCCGGGTCAACTGTCTGGTACCCGGCGCAATCGCCACGCCCAGACAGCAGGCGCTGTGGCGCACGCCGGAAGCGCAGGCGGAAATTCAGGCCGCGCAGGCGCTGAAGATAGTGCTTCAGGGTCGCGACGTGGCCGCAATGGCGCTGTTTGTGGCCTCCGATGAGGCGCGAGGCTGCACCGGCGCGCAGTTTATGATCGACGCGGGTATCCGGCTCGCCTGACCTGGTCGGCGTCGCGGCTTCAGAAGCCGTCGCAGGCAGTCGAGGTTCGGCTACTCGTCTTTCTCAGGCAGGCGGCCACCGATAAACAGACGCGGCTACTCCTCCCTCTCAGGCAGGCGGCCACCGATAAACAGGCGCGGCTACTCTCCCTTCACAAGCAGGTGGGCACCGCTGAGCAGGCGCGGCTATTCCTCATCCTCAGCCAGAAAAGGCAGCAGCGTCGCCAGCACGTTTTCCGGCACCTCCTCCTGAGGCGAATGCCCGCACGGCAACGCCTCGCCGCTGACGCACAGGGCTTTTTCCTGCCATGTGGCGACCACGTCGTAAAGCTGGCCTACCGTGCCCTTCTCGCCCCACAGCAGCAGCAAAGGGCAACGGATACGTTGATCGCTGTCCGCCGCATCGTCTGCCAGGTCGATTGTCGCCGAGGCACGATAATCTTCGCAGACCGCGTGGATCATCGCAGGATCGCGGTAACAGCGCAGATAATCGGCGAAAATTTCCGGCTCCGTGGCGCCAGGCGTTTTCAGCTGTCCTTCAATATGCTTTTGCAGGAAAAAAGCCGGATCGTTGCCGATCATTTTTTCCGGCAGCGGCTCGGGCTGGATCAGGAAAAACCACCAGAAATAGCGGGTTGCAAACGCTTTGTCGGTCTGCGCATACATGGTTGCCGTCGGCGCAATATCGAGAAAAACGCAGCGCTCCACCCGATCAGGATAATCAAGCGCCAGCCGGTGTCCGACGCGGCCGCCGCGATCGTGGCCGACAAAAGCGAAACGGTCATAGCCCAGCGCGTCCATCAGCTGGGCCACATCCTGCGCCATCACTTTTTTGGAATAGCAGCGGTGATCGGCATCGCCTGGCGGTTTATCACTGTCGCCATAGCCGCGCAGATCCGGCATCACCACCGTGTAATGCTGGCTCAGCGCCGGCGCAATCTTCCGCCACGCCAGATGGTTCTGCGGATGTCCGTGCAGCAGCACCAGCGGCTTACCCTGCCCCATAACGGCAACGCGCAGCGTTATCCCGTTTGGCAGCTTTACGTCCTTAAGCGAGCAATCCGCAATAAACGGAGATGCGCCTCTTGCGGTTTCAACCTGTTGATCTGTTGCCATTTCACGCTCCCGTAATATCATCCCCTGTGTATAAGACGGCGTTTCTGTTTTCGGGCCGCCTTCTCGTCGGAAAGTTTAGCGTGCTTTTACAGCGCCAGAACTTTCCTGAAAGAGACGAAAATCACATTGCATTTCCGGATGCTGTCTATAATCAGTACAAAGTTTCGCCGCCTGGCTGAGTATGGCCTGCGGCGCGGCGACTTGTGCGGTTCAGTCTCCAGCCGCCTTTTCTTCTGCTCCTCACTGATTTTACCGCTTTCCCCCGTTCGCCAGCTTACGGCGGATATTGCCTTTTTTACGGCGTGGAAACGGTTTTCGGACCGATCGTAATCGGCCTGCACAGCTGCTATCCAGCCGTCGGCACCCTGACGCTGGCGGGAAAATATTCTCTTTTAAACGGTAAGGGAATTTTGCATGGCGCCATTTCGCAGTTTTTGGCAGGCGGGTTACGAAGGAGCCGATCACATTAATCCGCAGGGCCAGCGCCTGTCGATGAATGCGATTACCGACCACCTGACGCAGGCCCGACAGGATTATGCCCGGCTTAAACATTTTAATATTTCCACCGTGCGCGAAAGCGTCGGCTGGCGGCTCGCTGAAACGGCAAAGGGCTACGATTTTTCTTCCGTCGCGTTGCGAATGCAGGCCGCACGCGAACACGATATACAGATCTCCTGGACTCTGTGCCACTACGGCTGGCCTGAATACCTGAGCCTGTTTTCTTCCGAATTTATCAGCAGTTTCGCTGCATTTTGCGGCGCATTAGCGGAATTTCTGGCGCCGTTCTATGCAGGATCGGAAGCGCCGGTTTACGCGCCGATGAATGAGATTTCTTTCCTCAGTTGGGGTATCTCGGTCGGCCTGTTCGCCTGTGCGGGCGGCCCGGAAAATGACCGCGCGCTTGCCGCCAAGCGCCAGCTGGTGCGCGCCACGCTGGCCGCCTGTGACGCCATTCGCCTTGCCGATCCCCGCGCGCGCTTTCTGCACTGCGATCCCCTGATCCACGTTATCGCCGATGAAGAAAACGAAGCCTGTCGGCAGGCCGCCCGCAGCATAACTGAATCCCAATATCAGGCCTGGGATATGATCGCGGGCCGCTGCGAGCCCGAACTGGGCGGCGCGCCGCACTATCTGGATCTGATTGGCGTTAATTATTATCACGACAATCAGTGGGAAGCGTTTTCCGGCCGTCGGCTCTACTGGCATCTTGGCGACGCACGCCGCAAGCCGCTGCATGCGCTGCTGCATGCGCTGCATAATCGCTACCAGCGGCCGCTGCTGCTGGCCGAAACCAGCCATGTCGGCAGCGGGCGCGGCGCCTGGATCGCGGAGATCGGCTCGCAGCTTGCGCAGGCGCAGCTGGCTGGCGTCACCATCAGCGGCGCTTGCCTTTATCCGATTATCGATCGACCGCTTTGGGAAGACACCGCTTTCTGGACCCGCAGCGGCTTGTGGGATCTCGATCGGCAAGGCCCCGATCCCTGTGCACGCCAGCTCCAACACCCTTATGACCATGCTCTGCTCCTGGCGCAGCGTACGATGCGCCGTTTTCATTCCTTTATCACGTCGGCCAGGGAAGCCCGGGAGAATAATATGAAAATACCAGTCCTGATTGTTTTCAGTCATCTGCGTTGGGGATTCGTTTTTCAACGCCCTCAGCATCTGCTGACCCGCCTCGCGCAGCACTACCGCATCCTGTTTGTCGAAGAGCCGATTTATCAGGCGGGAGCGGAAGAGATCCATACCAGCAGTCCGGCGCCTAACGTGACGGTGGTGCAGCCGCATACCGACGTCAACGCGCCGGGTTTTCACGACAGCCAGATCGCGCCGCTTCAGCTTCTGCTCGCCACGCTGATTGATGAGGATGAGCAGCCGCTGATTTGGTTCTATACGCCTATGGCGCTGCCTCTGCTGACGGGCCTGAAGCCGCGCGCCATTATTTACGACTGCATGGATGAGCTGTCGGCGTTCGATCAGGCACCGCGCCAGCTCCAACAGCGTGAATCCGCGCTGATGAGCCGGGCCGATCTGGTGTTTACCGGTGGCACCAGCCTGTACGAGGCGAAAAAAAGCAAGCATCCCCACGTACACTGTTTCCCCAGCAGCGTAGACGCGGTGCATTTTGAGCAGGCGCTGGATCGCAGCAACGGCCATCCTTTGCAGGAAAATTTGCCGCCGCTGCGCCTGGGCTACTATGGCGTGATCGATGAGCGTCTGGATCTGCCGCTCATTGCGGCGCTGGCCGACAGCCATCCGGACTGGCAGATCGTTATGGTCGGGCCGGTGGTGAAAATCGATCCGGCTACGCTGCCGCAGCGCGGCAATATTCACTGGTTCGGGCAGCAGCCTTATCAGGCGCTGCCGCAGTTTCTCGCGGGCTGGGATGTCTGCCTGATGCCCTTCGCCCTGAACGCCTCCACGCGCTATATCAGCCCAACCAAAGTGCTGGAGTATATGGCGGCTCGTCTGCCTGTCGTCAGCACGGCTATCGCCGACGTGCAGCGACACTACGCGGGGCTGGTCGAAATTGCCGATAGTCACGCGGCCTTTATCCATGCCTGTGAAAAGATGCTGAAACTGACGCCGGACGCTCGCCAGATGCTCGCCGCGAAGATGCGCACCAAAGTGGCGGAGACTTCCTGGGATCGCACTGCAGATCGAATGCACGAGCTGATGACACAGGCTGTCGTCGCCCACTCCGCGCCGTCAGCCGTCGACGCAGCCGTTAAGGCACAGGATGTCGCCTGGCTTAACGTGCAGGCCGAAGAGGCAGAGAAGGTTCCCTGTTTGATTATCGGCGCCGGGCCGACCGGGCTGAGCGCGGGCTACCACTATGGCGAAGGCGCCGTGCTGCTGGAAAAAAACGCTGCGCCCGGCGGCTGGTGCCGCTCGGTCGAACACGCCGGTTTCACCTTCGATTACGCTGGCCATATTATGTTTTCCCAGGATCCCTACGTGCTGCAGCTTTATGAGATGCTGCTGGGCGATAACCTGCACTGGCAGGATCGGGAGGCCTGGGTTTACAGCGAGGGCGTGCACACCCGCTACCCTTTCCAGTCCGCGCTGCATGGGCTGCCGCCGGAGGTGATCAAAGAGTGCATCCTTGGCGCTATCGAAGCGCGCTATGGCGAGGCCGAAGCGCAGGCGGTGCCGCTTAACGCCGCGGCCGCCAGGGATTTGCGCCGCACGGAGAACCGTCTTAGCCACCGCGACTGCTGCGCGGATGGATCGGTGCCCGATGAAGCGTGCGCACTGACCGCCGGCAAACCGGAAAATTTTGAGCAGTTTATCCTGCATACGTGGGGAAAAGGCATCGCGCGTTATTTTGCGCTGCCCTACAACAACAAGCTGTGGAAGCTGCCGCTGAGCGAAATGGAAACCTCATGGCTCGGCGGCCGCGTGCCCTTACCGGATTTGGATCAGATTATCGACGGCGCGCTGAAGCCGCTGGCGAAGCCGGTCGGCCCAAACGCCCGCTTCGGCTATCCGCTGCGCGGCGGTTTTCAGGCGCTGATGTCCGGTTTTTTACCCCATCTGAAATGCAGGCTGGAAACCAATGCTGCTATCGTCAAGATCCTGCCGCAGGCGCGCACCGCGCTGCTGGCCGACGGGCGGGCCTTTCGCTATGAGCAGCTGATCAATACTATGCCGCTGCCGGAACTGATCGTTCTGATGGGCGATGAAGCGCCGCAAAACGTGCAGGCAGCCGCCAGGCATTTGCGTCATGTTTCAGTGCGCTGCGTCAACCTGGGCATCGGCCGCGCTAACCTTAGCGAGAAACACTGGATTTACTATCCGGGCGAGACGATCTTCCACCGCATTTTCCTGCAAGGCAACGCCAGTCCGTTTAATAACCCGAAAGATGGCTTTGGCCTGACCTGCGAGATCAGCTATTGCGCGGAGCACCCTTTGCCGCTGAAAGGCGACGCGCTGATAGCCCGCTGCGTGGAGGATTGTATTCGGGTTGGTATTATCCGCGCTGACGATCCCGTGATTACCGCCAGCGAGGTCGATATGCCTTACGCCTATGTGGTGTACGACCATCACCGCCAGGCGAACGTCGCGTTAATCCGCCAGTGGCTGCTGACCCAGGATATTCATCTGTCGGGTCGCTATAGCGAGTGGGAGTACTACAATTCGGATCACGCGTTCCTGGCCGGTAAACGCACGGCAGAGAACGTAAAAAGCGAGAGCGTCGCCACCAGCACGCTGGGTTAATCCGCTGCGGCTATAAAACTGCGGCCATAAAAAAACCCCGTATAAACGGGGTTTTTGCTGTTTAGTCTGCCCAGGCCTTGGCCCGGCGAGAATAATCAGAACGGGATATCGTCATCGAAATCCATTGGCGGCTCGTTGCCCGCCGGCGCGCTGTTCTGCTGCGGCTGTGGACGAGACTGCTGCTGCTGGCCGCCGCTGAACTGGTTGCCGCCCGCAGGCTGCTGCGGCTGGCCCCAGCCGTTGTTGTTGTTCTGACCCTGGCCGCCGCCAGCCGGTGCGCCGCCGCCCTGACGGCCGCCCAGCATCTGCATGGTGCCGCCAACGTTAACCACAACCTCGGTGGTGTACTTCTCCACGCCCGCCTGGTCGGTCCATTTACGGGTTTGCAGCGCCCCTTCGATATAAACCTGAGAGCCTTTGCGCAGGTATTCGCCCGCCACTTCCGCCAGCTTGCCGAACAGCACTACGCGGTGCCATTCCGTTTTCTCTTTGGTTTCGCCGGTCTGCTTGTCACGCCAGCTTTCGGACGTGGCCAGCGTAATGTTGGCAACGGCGCCGCCATTCGGCATATAGCGGACTTCCGGATCCTGACCCAGATTTCCCACCAGGATTACTTTATTTACGCCTCTGCTGGCCATGTTCGTCTCTCCGATAAATGTTCTTAGCTTAAGGATGAAATTCTAACACGCCCTACCCATAGATTATACCTTCGGATCCGGGTTTCAGAGGCGGATCGCAAAGGGTCGCTTTCAGGCGCAGCCTTTCGGCAGGCGGGGCGGGCAGGATCGCAAAATGCCCTGGCGCCGCCTGGCAATGCCAGGATCCCGTGGCGTATTATACAGCAAAGTACTGTATATCCATTCAGCTTTTTTTGTGCCATACTAACAGGCTTAATTCTGGCCGTGCCGGACAGGCATGGTGACGTCCGTGTTAATCCGGGAATTGTGAATGGATAAGATCGAAGTACGGGGTGCCCGCACCCATAATCTGAAGAATATCAACCTGATCATCCCGCGCGACAAACTGATCGTTGTCACCGGCCTGTCGGGTTCGGGTAAGTCCTCGCTGGCGTTTGATACGCTGTATGCCGAGGGGCAGCGCCGCTACGTGGAATCCCTTTCCGCCTATGCGCGTCAGTTCCTCTCGCTGATGGAAAAGCCGGATGTCGATCATATAGAAGGGCTGTCGCCAGCTATCTCGATCGAACAGAAATCAACCTCGCATAACCCACGCTCTACCGTCGGCACCATTACGGAAATCCACGACTACCTGCGCCTGCTGTTTGCTCGCGTGGGCGAACCGCGCTGCCCGGACCACGACGTCACGCTGGCGGCGCAGACGGTCAGCCAGATGGTGGATAACGTGCTGTCGGAGCCGGAAGGCCGCCGCCTGATGCTGCTCGCGCCTATTGTTAAAGAACGCAAGGGCGAGCACACCAAAACGCTGGAAAACCTGGCTTCACAGGGCTATATCCGCGCGCGCATCGACGGCGAGGTCTGCGATCTCTCCGATCCGCCGAAGCTGGAGCTGCAAAAGAAACACACCATCGAAGTAGTGGTGGATCGCTTCAAGGTGCGGGAAGATCTGAAACAGCGCCTGGCGGAATCTTTTGAGACGGCGCTGGAGCTTTCCGGCGGCACCGCCGTGATCGCCGATATGGACGACGCGCAGGCGGAAGAGCTGATCTTCTCCGCCAATTTCGCCTGTCCAATCTGCGGCTACAGCATGACGGAGCTGGAACCACGCCTGTTCTCGTTCAACAATCCGGCCGGCGCCTGCCCGACCTGCGACGGTCTGGGCGTACAGCAATATTTCGATCCGGATCGCGTGGTGCAAAACCCGGAGCTGTCGCTGGCAGGCGGCGCTATCCGTGGCTGGGATCGCCGTAACTTTTACTACTTCCAGATGCTGCGCTCGCTGGCCGAGCACCTGGATTTCGACATCGAAGCGCCGTTTGATTCGCTGAGCGACAAGGCTCGCAAAATCATCCTGTACGGCTCCGGCAAAGAGAGCATCGAGTTTAAATACATCAACGATCGCGGCGATACCTCCGTGCGTCGTCATCCGTTCGAAGGCGTGCTGCATAATATGGAGCGCCGTTACAAAGAGACGGAGTCCGCCGCAGTGCGCGAGGACCTGGCGAAGTTTATCAGCAACCGCGCCTGTGCGACCTGTGAAGGCACGCGTCTGCGCCGTGAGGCGCGCCACGTCTACGTTGAGAACACCACGCTGCCGACTATTTCGGATATGAGCATCGGCCATGCAATGGCGTTCTTCCAGAACATGAAGCTGAGCGGCCAGCGCGCCAAAATCGCCGAGAAAGTACTGAAAGAGATCGGCGATCGCCTGAAGTTTTTGGTTAACGTCGGCCTGAATTACCTGTCGATGTCCCGCTCTGCTGAAACGCTGTCGGGCGGCGAAGCACAGCGTATCCGTCTGGCGAGCCAGATCGGCGCCGGGCTGGTGGGCGTGATGTACGTGCTGGATGAGCCTTCTATCGGCCTGCACCAGCGCGATAACGAGCGCCTGCTGGAGACGCTGGTACACCTGCGCGATCTGGGCAACACCGTGATTGTGGTAGAGCATGATGAAGATGCGATCCGCGCTGCCGATCACGTGATTGATATCGGGCCGGGCGCGGGCGTGCACGGTGGCCAGGTGGTGGCGGAAGGCACCGTTGACGACATCATGGCGGTGAAGGAGTCGCTGACCGGACAGTACCTGAGCGGCGAGCGCGGTATTCAGGTGCCGGAAGAGCGCGTCAAAGCCGATGCCAGCAAAGTGCTGAAGCTGAGCGGCGCAAAAGGCAACAACCTGAAGGACGTAACGCTGACGCTGCCGGTTGGCCTGTTCAGCTGCATTACCGGCGTGTCCGGTTCCGGTAAGTCGACGCTGATCAACGATACGCTGTTCCCTATCGCGCAGCGCCAGCTGAACGGCGCCACCATCGCCGAGGCGGCGCCCTACCGCGAAATTACCGGCATGGAGCATTTCGATAAGGTTATCGATATCGACCAAAGCCCGATCGGGCGTACGCCGCGCTCCAACCCGGCCACCTATACCGGCATCTTTACGCCGGTGCGCGAACTGTTTGCGGGCGTGCCAGAGTCGCGCACGCGCGGCTATACGCCGGGCCGCTTCAGCTTTAACGTACGCGGCGGACGCTGCGAAGCCTGTCAGGGCGACGGCGTGATTAAGGTGGAAATGCACTTCCTGCCGGATATCTACGTGCCGTGCGACCAGTGTAAGGGCAAGCGCTATAACCGCGAGACGCTGGAGATTAAATACAAAGGCAAAAGCATTCACCAGGTGCTGGAGATGACTATCGAAGAAGCGCGCGAGTTCTTCGATGCGGTGCCTGCGCTGGCGCGTAAGCTACAAACGCTGATGGACGTGGGCCTTTCCTATATCCGTCTGGGGCAGTCGGCCACCACGCTTTCCGGCGGCGAGGCGCAGCGCGTCAAGCTGGCCCGCGAGCTGTCGAAGCGCGGCACCGGTCAGACGCTCTACATCCTGGATGAGCCGACCACCGGCCTGCACTTTGCCGATATCCAGCAGCTGCTGGCCGTGCTGCACCAGCTGCGCGATCAGGGCAATACCATCGTGGTGATTGAGCACAACCTGGACGTGATCAAAACGGCTGACTGGATTGTCGATCTCGGCCCGGAAGGCGGCAGCGGCGGCGGCGAGATCCTGGTCTCCGGCACGCCGGAAACGGTGGCGGAGTGCAAAGAGTCGCATACCGCACGCTTCCTTAAACCGCTACTGGCAAAGAAATAGTTTGCCACGAAGGCGCGAGTCGTTAACGGCTCGCGCCTTTTTTCCCTCTGCACTGCCGTTATCGCTTCCGCCATTTTCTTCCGCGTCTGCAATAAAACTTTCTTATTAGCGCCTGTTTTTTGTCATTTTCCCCTAAAACTTGCAGGATCAGGCAAGATTTAAACAGGTTCCGGCATACCCCTGCGCGGAACGGGCCACTATCCTTAATGAGCCGTGAGGCACACGCCATTCCATTATCAGGAGAGTCCATGAATATTACCCATGCTTATGCCGCTAAAAGCGCCGATGCGAAGCTTGCGCCTTTTGAATTCCAGCCGCGCGAACTGCGTGAGCACGACGTACAGATTGAAATTCTTTACTGCGGCGTCTGCCATTCCGATTTACACCAGGCCCGCAACGAGTGGAAAAACACCATTTTTCCCGTCGTACCGGGACATGAAATCGTAGGTCGCGTGACCGCCGTCGGCGGCCATACGCACAAGTATAAAATCGGCGATTTAGTCGGCGTCGGCTGTCTGGTTGATTCCTGCCGCACCTGCGACAGCTGTAAAGAAGACCTGGAGCAGTATTGCGAAAACGGCTTTACCGGCACCTATAACGGTGAAGATCGCGAAACCGGCGACATCACCTACGGCGGCTACTCAACGCAGATCGTCGTCAATGAAGACTTCGTGCTGCGCGTGCCGGAGAATCTGGATCCCGCAGGCGCCGCGCCGCTGCTGTGCGCCGGCATCACCACCTATTCGCCGCTGAGCCACTGGGGCGCAGGCCCGGGCAAAAAAGTCGGTATCGTCGGCCTGGGCGGTCTGGGCCATATGGGCGTGAAAATCGCACACGCGATGGGCGCGCACGTCGTGCTGTTCACCACCTCGCCTTCTAAGGTAGAAGATGGCAAACGCCTGGGCGCGGATGAAGTGGTGATTTCTAAAGATCCTGAGCAGATGGCACAGCACGCCAACAGCTTTGATTTTATCCTGAATACCGTGGCGGCTCCGCACGATTTGAACCCGTTTATCACGCTGCTGCGTCGCGACGGCAACATGACGCTGGTTGGCGCGCCGGAACACGATCATCCATCACCGCAGGTGTTTAACCTGATTTTCAAACGCCGCAGCATCGCCGGTTCGCTGATTGGCGGCATCAAAGAAACGCAGGAAATGCTGGATTTCTGCGGCAAGCACAACATCACCTCGGATATCGAGATGATCAAAATGGACGAAATCAACGAAGCCTACGAACGTATGCTGAAAAGCGACGTGAAGTACCGTTTTGTGATTGATATCGCCACGCTGCGCGGATAAACGTTCTTCAGGCATCCTGAAGCCCGATGGGTATCAGGGTGCCTGAGCCGCGTCTTCTTTCACTACGCCGTTCGCGTAGCCAGCGCCTGCTGAAGCGAGGCGTCGATCAGATAGTAAATCTGCGAATCCTTCAGCGAGCCATCCAGCAGCACGGTGCTCCAGTGCGTTTTATTCAGATGCGCGGCGGGCACCACATCGCTGTGCTTTTCCCGCAGTAAATCCGCCAGCGCGGGCGTCGTTTTCAGCGTTACCGCAGGACGACCGTCCACTTCATGTACCATCGCAAACAGCACGTCGTCCACTTTTATCTGGGTCGCTTTCCAGTCGTTATGCACGACCTGCTCCGCGCCCGGCTTGTCCATGCAGTAAGAAAGTAAATCCGATACGTTCATGTCATTCCCCCTGTAGCGTGGCGATAATACGGCGGCTGCCGCCGTGATTGCGATGCTCGCCCAGCCAGATGCCTTGCCAGGTGCCCAGCAGCAGCTTGCCACGGCTCACCGGCAGCGTCAGCGACACGCCCAGCGACGAAGATTTTATATGCGCAGGCATATCGTCCGCGCCTTCGTAATCATGCTCATAGTTCGCCTTTTCCGGTACCTGCCGCAAAAAATGGTTTTCCATGTCGCTTCTCACCGTGGGATCGCAATTTTCATTCAGCGTCAGCGAGGCGGAAGTATGCTGAAGCAGCAGATGCAGCAGGCCGACCTGCACATCGCCAAGCCGCCGCAGCTCCTGGACGATCTCGTCCGTTACCAGGTGAAAGCCGCGGGATTTGGGATCCAGGGTGATTGTCTGCTGATACCACATCGTTATGCTCCTTAGCTGAATACGTTCCGTTAAGTGTGCAGCATGATGGGAAAAGGTAAACCTGCGGGGAGAAAAAAGAGTGAAAAAGGCCGGACGGGCGTCCGGCCACAGCGGCTTACATGACCGCAGCGAAGGCTTCGGCAACCTGATGCACGTTTTCGTTGTTCAGGCCCGCCACGCACATACGGCCGCTGGCAATCAGATAGATGCCGAACTCGTCACGCAGGCGATCGACCTGTGCCGCGCTCAGACCGGTGTAGCTAAACATGCCGCGCTGCTTCAGCAGGTAATCGAAGTTTTTTCCCGGCACCGCCGTAGTCAGCACGTCCACCAGCGCCTGACGCATGGTGGAAATGCGCACGCGCATCGCCTCGACTTCCGCCAGCCACTGCGCTTTCAGCGCCGCGTCGTTCAGCACGCAGGCCACCACCTGAGCGCCAAAGTTTGGCGGGCTGGAATAGTTGCGGCGCACGGTGGCCTTCAGCTGGCCCAGCACGCGGGAAGCTTCTTCCGCATCTTCACAGACCACGGAAAGACCGCCGACGCGCTCGCCGTACAGCGAGAAGATTTTTGAGAAAGAGTTGCTGACCAGCGCCGGTAGACCTGCGGCGGCAATCGCGCGGATCGCATAGGCGTCTTCTTCCATGCCTTCGCCAAAGCCCTGATAGGCAATATCCAGGAAGGGGATCAGATCGCGCTCTTTCAGTACCGCCGTCACGCTGTCCCACTGCTGGTTAGTCAGATCGGCGCCGGTCGGATTATGGCAGCAGGGATGCAGCAGCACGATGCTCTGCGGCGGCAGCGTCTTCAGCGTGGCGATCAGCTCTTCGAACTTCACGCCGTTGGTCGCATCGTCGTACCACGGATAGGTGTTTACCTGGAAACCCGCGCCGGAAAAGATCGCAATATGGTTTTCCCAGGTTGGGTTACTGACCCAGACCTGAGAGCCGGGAAAATACGCCTTGAGGAAATCCGCACCGACCTTCAGCGCGCCGGAGCCGCCAACGGTCTGGATGGTGGCGATACGCCCGGCCTGCAACATTGGATGCGCCTGACCAAACAGCAGCGGCGCAACCGCGCTGCGGTAGGACGGCAGCCCTTCCATCGGCAGATAGAGAGAAGCATCGTGCGCCTGCGCGTTCAGACGCGCTTCCGCTGCGGCTACCGCCTTCAGCTGAGGAATAACGCCCTGGCCGTCGTAATACAGCCCGATGCTCAGGTTAACCTTGTGGGGGCGCGTATCCTGCTTGTAGGTTTCCATCAGGGAAAGGATCGGATCGCCAGCATAGGCATCAACGTTTTGAAACACGGTGCAAATCTCCATTAATTAGTTGGTCGGGCGCTGTGGCGCTCGCGGCCTTGCGCGACAAAGGGCGCCGCACCTGGTTCAGACAGCGTAACGGCCAGGGCGGTGGTTCATGGCGATAATCAGGTTAAGGATCGCCGCGCCCGCAACCGAGGCCGCCAGCATCGGCAGCGGCACCACAAACAGCGAGGCCAGTACCACGCAGGTATCGACCGCCATCTGTAATTTTCCGGCACGGATACCGTAACGATCCTGTAGCCATAACGCCAGAATATTCACGCCGCCCAGGCTGGCCTTATGGCGGAACAGTACTATAAACCCAATCCCCATAATGACGTTACCGAACAGCGTGGCGTAAAAGGGATCCAGCGCGGAAAAATGGATAAAAAGCGTATGCAGATGGGTAAACAGCGACACCAGGCCGACGGCGCTGAAGGTTTTAAGGGTAAACGCCCAGCCCATGCGCTTTACCGCCAGCCAGTAAAAAGGCAGGTTGATCAGGAAAAAAGCGAGGCCGAAAGAAGCGTGCGTCAGATAGCTAAGCAGAAAAGCGATACCTGCGGTGCTGCCGGTCAGGGCGCCTGCGCTTTTTAACAGCATTACGCCAAACGAGACCATCAGCGTTCCAAACAGCAGCGCCAGCGCATCTTCGATAAAGGTATGGGGGACTTTAACAGGCTGAACGACGTTATCCATAAGGTTGATTCTCTGAGAAATAAACGCTGACTCAGCAAGAATCGCACCACTCTTTTGCCATTCGGGTGATGGCGAGACAAGTGATTGACTGGAAAGAATTAACCTTGTGCGCATTTACGGGGTAAAAGCATCAATATATGCATGAATAAGAGGAAACACGCTTATATCTCGCATGGCATACCCTGACCATGCACTAAATTGATCCACATCTGCACCAAAAAAGGGCTATTGGTCAGCCAGGCGTCATCATGCCGTTTTCTTTCAGGCGGGTGAGCACGACAGAGGTCTTAACATGCGACACGCTTCGATGTCCCGCCACCAGCTGGCTAATCAGCGCGCTCAACGCGGGCAAATCGGCGACGGCGACCTTCAGCAGGTAGTCGGCATCGCCGGTGGTTTTCCAGGCATCGACGATAGCCGTTTCTTCAGCCACCATGCGGGTAAAGCTGTCCACGTATTCAGCGGTGTGGTTAATCAGGCGGACTTCAATCAGGCCGATCAGGCCCAGCCCTACCGCATTAGCTGAAAGCCGTGCGTGATAGCCGAGGATCAGCCCCGCCTGCTCAAGGTTGATGCGGCGGCGGGAGCACTGCGAAGCGGAAAGCCCGACCAGATCGCTCAGCTCCTGGTTAGTCAGGCGGCCATTGCTTTCCAGCAGCGTCAGTATTTTGAAGTCATAATCATCGATCTGGGTCATCATTTATCCGGCGGCTAATTATTTTTCCTGCCGGACAGGTAAGCGCAGTTCCCGCCTCGTTGTCCAATACTATTTTCCGAAGGGAAAAACCGCTGCCGGGTAAACGCACGCTTATTGGTAATGGCTTTCTTGTCAGAGATTAATATTCAAAAAAATTACGAGAAGAACAGCAGGAGAGAATAAAGGGTTAGCGTATTGATATGCCTGAAGGCAATGAAAACCCTCTTCCAATAACGGCCGCTACCGGAAGAGGCAAAGAAAGAAGAGCTTATTCGTCGTCGTACTGCGGGCCGGCGTAGTTATCAAAGCGCGACCACTGGCCGTTAAAGGTCAGGCGCACCGTGCCGATAGGGCCGTTACGCTGCTTGCCCAGAATGATTTCCGCAATGCCTTTCAGATCGCTGTTTTCGTGGTAAACCTCGTCACGATAGATAAACATGATCAGGTCGGCATCCTGCTCGATGGAGCCGGACTCACGCAGATCGGAGTTAACGGGACGCTTATCGGCACGCTGTTCAAGAGAACGGTTAAGCTGCGACAGCGCCACGACCGGCACCTGCAGCTCTTTTGCCAGCGCCTTCAGCGAGCGGGAAATCTCGGCAATCTCCAGCGTACGGTTATCGGACAGCGCCGGGACGCGCATCAGCTGCAGGTAGTCGATCATAATCAGGCTTAACCCGCCGTGCTCACGGAAAATACGTCGCGCGCGCGAGCGCACTTCCGTTGGCGTCAGGCCGGAAGAGTCATCGATAAACATGTTCTTCTTCTCCAGCAGGATGCCCATCGTGCTGGAAATACGCGCCCAGTCTTCGTCATCCAGCTGGCCGGTACGAATACGGGTCTGGTCAACGCGGGAAAGGGAGGCCAGCATACGCATCATCAGCTGTTCGCCGGGCATTTCCAGGCTGAAGATCAATACCGGTTTATCCTGCAACATCGCCGCGTTTTCGCAGAGGTTCATGGCAAACGTGGTTTTACCCATCGACGGACGCGCCGCCACGATAATCAAATCCGAGCGCTGGAGACCTGCGGTCTTCTTATTAAGATCCTGATAGCCGGTGTCAACGCCGGTTACGCCATCATGCGGCGTTTGGTAAAGCGATTCGATCCTGGAGATCGTCGCTTCCAGGATCTGATCGACGCTTTTCGGCCCTTCATCCTTGTTGGCGCGATTTTCGGCGATCTGGAAAACGCGGGATTCCGCCAGATCGAGCAGATCTTCGCTGGTGCGGCCTTGCGGATCGTAACCGGCATCGGCGATCTCGTTTGCCACCGCGATCATTTCGCGTACCACCGCTCGTTCGCGTACGATGTCGGCATAGGCGCCTATGTTCGCCGCACTTGGCGTATTTTTCGATAATTCAGCCAGGTAAGCGAAGCCGCCGACCATGCTGAGTTCACCTTTGGTTTCCAGCGACTCGGAAAGCGTGATCAGATCGATTGGCTTGCCCATTTCCAGCAGCCGCTGCATTTCGCTGAAGATCATGCGATGCGGACGACTAAAGAAGTCCTGCGCCACCACGCGCTCAGAGACGTTATCCCAGCGCTCGTTATCCAGCATCAGGCCGCCCAACACGGACTGCTCCGCTTCCAGCGAATGGGGCGGCAGCTTCAGCCCTTCCATTTGCCGGTCGCGCGGCTCACGGTTTTCATTGGATTTGTTGGTGGGTTTATTTCCTGCCATAGTGATGTAATACCTTGTGTGGGGACGCGCCAGTATACCCGTTTGACGGCCTTTCGTCCTCCATCAATCACGCGCAATCAACAGGAGTGACCATGCCAAAACGCATACAAATCAGTCAGCACGGCGGCCCGGAAGTGATGCAGATTATCGATGCGGCCATCCCGGAACCGGCCGCTGACGAGGTTGTGGTTGAGAACAAAGCGATAGGCATTAACTACATTGATACCTACGTGCGCAGCGGGCTTTATCCGGCTTCGCTGCCTTCTGGCCTGGGAACGGAAGCGGCTGGCGTGGTAAAGAGCGTGGGCGAAGGCGTGACTACGGTTAAGGTTGGCGATCGCGTGGTTTATGCGCAGTCGGCGCTGGGCGCCTACAGCGAATATCATGCCGTTTCGGCTGACAAGCTGGCGCTGCTGCCGGACGCCATCTCTTTTGAGCAGGCGGCGGCCTCGTTTCTGAAAGGGCTGACCGTGCATTACCTGCTGCGGCAGACCTACGTGGTACAGCCGGACGAAACCTTTCTGTTTCAGGCGGCGGCGGGCGGCGTAGGGCTGATCGCCTGCCAGTGGGCGAAAGCGCTGGGCGCGCATCTGATCGGCACCGTCGGCTCGGCGGAAAAAGCGGCAAGAGCCAAAGAGGCCGGCGCCTGGGAAACCATTAACTATCGCGAAGAAGATGTGGCAAAGCGCGTGCTGGAACTGACCAACGGCAAGAAAGTGCGCGTGGTGTACGACTCGGTAGGCAAGGATACCTGGGAAGCCTCGCTGGACTGCCTGCAGCGGCGCGGCCTGATGGTCAGCTTCGGCAACGCCTCCGGGCCGGTGACCGGGGTGAATTTATCGACGCTCACCCAGAAAGGATCGCTGTACGTGACCCGCCCTTCTCTTAACGGCTATATCACCAACGCCGATGCGCTGACGCAGGCCAGCAACGAGCTGTTTTCGCTGATAGCCAGCGGTGCGATTAAGGTAGAGGTGCCGGAACAGCAGAAGTTTGCGTTAACGGACGCGCAGCAGGCGCATAAAACATTGCAAAGCCGTGCCACTCAAGGCTCCTGCCTGCTGATCCCCTGACGGCAAACGCGCCAGGCCTGTCAGAAATAAGTGGGGCTTCCCGTAGGAAGCCCCTTTTTCTTTTTTATAGTTCGCGCTGGTTGTAGGGTCAGCGGCGATGAATTTCGGCAATTCAGTAAAATCATCCTGACAGAATTCATAAGTAAAAAATATGTTTAATTGCAAATTTGTCTGTGCGATCTGCCAAGTTGTGATCGACTCCGCATTACCTTTTGCAAACCTGGCGTCAACGCTCTGAAATTAGCGAGATATCCAGCGTGCTGTTTTTGACGGCGGTTTACGGTATGCGCGATAAATCCATACCGCAGCGACCGCCAGCGCCAGCCAAGGCAGCATTTTAATGACCACCATCAGCAAACCGGCGAACATCATCACTACGCTGGCGACAAACAGCGCCAGGATAATCCCCAGCAGCGAAACGCCCGTCAGCAGCAGCATGACAAAAAAGCCAAGCACGAAAAAGATTTCCATCAGCGTTCCTCCCGTTAAAGATGCTGTAGCACTATTACAAGATCCGTGCCAGAAATGCAGTTCATCTAAAGCTTTGAATTTAATGAGAAAGGATAAAAGAACCGCACGGAGGGCCTGGTCAATATCGCTATTACCTGGCGCGATATTGACCAGGTAATAGCGAGCCAGCAGCAGGCCGTGCTTTACAGGCGGTCATTCGAGGATTTCTGCCGGCCGCCGCTTACTGATAGCGCCTTTGGCCCGACGGCTTATACCGCTGTCGGTACCTTGTCGGCCACCAGCGCCAGCGCGGCTTCCAGCGTCTCTACGTTCGCACCCGGCTTGTGGGCATTTTCACTCAGATAACGACGCCACTGGCGTGCGCCAGGGATCCCCTGAAACAGCCCCAGCATATGGCGAGTGATATGGCCCAGGTAAGTTCCCTGCGCCAGTTCGCTTTCAATATAAGGGTACATTGAGCGCACCACCGCCACCGGATCGACCGCAGGACGATCGCAGCCAAACAGCTCCCGATCAACCTCTGCCAGCATTCCCGGATTTTGATAGGCTTCGCGGCCTACCATCACGCCATCCACATGCTGCAAATGCGCTTTGGCTTCCGCCAGCGACTTGATGCCGCCGTTAATCGACAGCGTCAAATGCGGAAAATCACGTTTCAGTTGATAAACGCGCTCGTAGTCCAGCGGCGGGATCTCGCGGTTCTCTTTCGGGCTGAGGCCGGAAAGCCAGGCTTTACGCGCATGGATAATAAACATGTCGCAGCCGCCCTGTTCCGATACCTGACGGATAAAATCGCAGAGAAACTCATAGCTGTCCTGCTCATCAATGCCGATACGGGTTTTTACCGTGACCGGAATCGACACGCGATCGCGCATGGCCTTCACCGCGTCCGCCACCAGCGCGGCTTCTCCCATCAGGCAGGCGCCGAAGCGTCCGTTCTGCACGCGGTCGGAAGGACAACCGACGTTCAGGTTGATCTCGTTATAGCCGCGAGCCTGCGCCAGTTCGGCACATTGCGCCAGCGCAAGCGGATCGCTACCGCCAAGCTGCAGGGCGACCGGCTGCTCCTGCTGGTTCCAGGCCAGATAGTCGCCTTTGCCATGAATAATGGCGCCGGTGGTGACCATCTCGGTGTAAAGCAACGCCTGACGGCTCAGCTGACGGTGAAAGTAGCGGCAGTGGCGGTCGGTCCAGTCCAGCATTGGCGCAACGGAAAAACGGTGGGCAGGTAAATTTTGGGTCATAAAGCGCAAAGACTCTGATTAACAAATGACGATAATGTGCGCAATGATAGCATGACTGCCCGCAATCGCTAAACGGGCTGTAAGGGCGCACGGTGATGCGCCCCTGAGAGAAATCAGAACGTGAAGTTAAGCTGGGCTACCGCGCCCCAGGTATTGTCATTGCCCCGCATTCCGGCCAGGTCCAGATGTACCTTGTTAAACGGCGACACGCCAAAACCGGCGGTGACCACGTTGGTATCGTTAGACTTCATATCCGCACGATAACCTGCACGCAGCTGCAGCCAGTCCAGTACGCGATACTCCGCGCCCACGCCTGCATACTGGCTGTCTTCCACCGTTTTAAACCGTTTGGTCGGCGTGGCGTCCACATCCAGCGCCGCCGTCAGCCGCTCGGTATGATAAGAGACGCCAGGCGTCACTACCGGGCGGATCTGGTAAGTATCCTTGTAGCCGTTCACTTCGCGGGTATCGATATCGCGGGCAATCAGGTTCTGCGCGCTGACGCCCAGCGTCCAGTTATCGTTCAGATCGGTCGCCGCACCGGCATCCATGTTGAAACCGGTATTGGAATTTTTATAGCGCCCTTTGGTGAAATCCGACTTGTCGTAGTTATAAACGGAGGCGCTATAGTTATAGAGATAAGTCTTCTGGATCTTCGGCGTGATGCCAAACGAAACCGGATGACCGGCAATATTGAACTCATGCGCCACGGCAACGCCGTAGTCATAAACTATGGCGCCGCGCCCCAGCGCTGACGAGGTCAGCGAGTCCTGCGCGCCCGGCCGTGGAAAATCGGTGCCGTCGGCAATGCGCTGTAAATAGTCGATATCGCCCTGGCTGACGTTCGCCGTCACGTGCGCCGTACCGTAAGCTTTCGCCACAAAGGCAAAAGGCAGCACTTCGTTCGGCACGGTCACCGCCACGGCCGCGCCTGCCGTAGCCCAGGCTTTGTTGCCCTTGATGCCGCGCAGCTGGCTCGCCAGATCGCCGGCCGCCGCCCGCACGCGTGGATAATTCAGGCTGATGGGATCCTGCTCGGCAATGTCCTGATAGCGATCAACGCTGTCGCTCAGGTCATCCACTTTATCGATGAGCTTGTGCTTATCCGTCAGCTGCGCGCCAGCGGCCGGAAGAATAATACTGACATCGTCTTCCGGCTGGGCTTTCGTCATCAGCGCCGGGTTAGCCAGCACCGCCGTGCCATAGGTTGAAGAGGCTACGCCCGTGCCACCCATCGCATCGTTGCGAGCGTCGTAGTAGTTGCCAGCGGCCAGAGCGCTTAGCGGAGCCAGAAACAGCACGGGAAATACAACCGGTCGGGTGAATCTGTTCAGCTTAAATTTTTTGACCATTTACTTCTAACCCTTCAACAAAGGAGACAGCGCCTGAAGCGCGACAAGTGTGATTGTCCGTATAATGGGCCGAACGGCGCTAAGTCATTAGCCTGAACTAAGTCAAATTACCGGGGCTTTTCTGCTCATTGCACGGCTTTTAATCTGCTAGCTGGCTTGAAAATAAGCCGTGTTTTCAACGTCTGCTGTGGAAAGGTTTACAAATATTTAAGTAAATGTAGCCAAAACATTTCAGAGTGCAACCGTTATTGACGGTCTTCTTTAGTAATGAATGGTACAACGCAGTTGATGACAAAGGTGAGCTTCCGCTCTTCGGATTTGACTGAAATTTTTTGCGGGCATAGCGATGAAGGGAGACGCTCAGGCGGGAAGCCGGAAGCGCGGCGTTTTTATCGGCGCTGTGATAATATAACGTGCTAAGCCAGCCTGGGGAGATCTATGAACATTAACAGTCCTGAAAATATTCTGTCGCAGGCGGAAGCTATCTGTCAGCAGCGCAACGTCAGGCTGACGCCTCAGCGTCTGGAGGTGCTGCGGCTGATGAGCCAGCACCACGGCGCGATCAGCGCGTACGACCTGCTGGACCTGCTGCGCGCCAGCGAACCGCAGGCCAAACCGCCCACTATCTATCGGGCATTGGACTTTCTGCTGGAGCAGGGATTCGTGCATCGCGTGGAGTCCACCAACAGCTATGTCGTCTGCCATCATTTCGAAGAGCCTGCGCATACCTCGGCGATGCTGATCTGCGACCGCTGCGGCGGCGTAGCGGAGCAACATGCGGAAGGCGTGCAGGATATTCTGAAGTCCCTGTCGCGGGCAGCGGGCTTTGCGCTGACCAACAGCGTGATTGAAGCGCACGGATTGTGCCAAAGCTGCGTTGAGGTGGAAGCCTGCCAGCATCAGGATGCGTGCCAGCACGATCATACGCTTGGGACAAAAAAGCGCGGTCGTTGAAACGGTCAACCATCAGAATAATTTAAGCGGCGGGATCGCGCCAGACAAAACAACAAGGGCAGCGCCAGAAGCGCTGCCCTTGCTTTAGAAGGCTATCCGGAGAGTCGGCCCTGGCAGTGCCAGTCAGCCTTTCCGGAGGCTATCTTATCAGAAACGATGGTTGTTGCTGGTTTCCCAGTCGCCCAGCTCTTTCTCAGCCTGGTCTTTGGTGTAGCCATAACGTTCCTGAATTTTACCGACCAGCTGATCGCGTTTACCTTCTACGACGGTCATGTCGTCATCGGTCAGCTTGCCCCATTTTTCTTTAAATTTACCTTTTAACTGTTTCCAGTTACCGCCGGCTTCGTCTTTATTCATCTTGTTTCTCCTTAACCTTAGGTGATAACAGCTTATCGTTACAGCAAAACCACTGACAGCAACATAAAACGCTGCCCAAATGCCTAACGTACAGATAATTGTAGTAGAAGATGGCAGGTTTGCACGGCGAGGCGGCGTATTTTTCTAAAAAAAAGCGAAGCGGCACGGGCCGGGCAGCAAAAATCGCGCGGGCTCGGATACTTAAGAAGCGGGAGAACAGAAGCGCTGAGGCGATTTTGCCGGTTCGATCGGCGGGGTTCAGGAAAAGACGGATGCAAACAGAGAGTAACTGCCCATACGGAATGCCAACACACAATAAACGCCAATGCGGAATACCAACAGGCAGTAAATATCATCGTGGGATACGAAAAGATAATAAACGCTAAATACGAACAGGAGCGGGCATCGATATATGTCGGACAGAACTACGATGGCTTGCGCTCCACAGAAGACATTCAGGCACGTTCAGACAATATGGCAGGGGCAGACAACAACCGTAGGTGCGGTCAGACAATATGGCAGGGGCATACAGCAGAAGGATTCAGACAATATGAGAGGTGCGAAATAAAAGCCGTAGGCGATACGCCCGCCGGTAGAAGCAAGCCTCTGCGTCATCGCAACGACGCAGAGGCGGCACGGCGTCTGGCTATTACAGCCAGCTACCGTTGCGGATCACGCCGACGGCAAGCCCTTCGATAGAGAAGGTATGCTCACGCAGATCCACCACAATCGGCTGGAACTCGCTGTTTTCCGGCAGCAGCTGCACAATGTTGCCCTGCTTTTTCAGGCGCTTGACGGTGACTTCATCATCAATACGCGCTACCACGACCTGGCCATTGCGCACGTCCTGGGTTTTATGAACCGCCAGCAGGTCGCCATCCATAATGCCGATATCCTTCATCGACATGCCGCTAACGCGCAGCAGGAAATCCGCGCCCGGCTTAAACAGATCGGGATCGACCTGGTAATGGCCTTCGATATGCTGTTCCGCCAGCAGCGGTTCGCCTGCCGCCACGCGGCCAATCAGCGGCAGGCCATCGACTTCTTCCATCATCAGGCGGATACCGCGTGATGCGCCGGAAACGATCTCGATAACGCCTTTACGCGCCAGCGCCTTCAGGTGTTCTTCAGCCGCATTCGGGGAGCGGAAGCCGAGCTGAGCGGCAATCTCTGCCCGCGTCGGCGGCATGCCGGTCTGGTTAATATGCTGGCGAATCAGGTCATAGACCTGCTGCTGCCTTGCCGTTAGTGCTTTCATCCCGCCCCCTGGTTGTTTATACAGTCGACTGTGAGTATATACAGGTATTTCGTCAATGAAAACCTCAAGCCGGATAAAAAACCATGGTGATAGCTATTTAGCCCGGCGGCTGGTGAGAAAGCAGAATCGTCAGCCAGACAAAAACCGCTAACAGAATAGCTAACAGCACGGCAGCTGAGCCCATATCTTTGGCGCGCCCGGAAAGCTCGTGGAACTCATTGCCCAGCCTGTCGACCACGGCTTCTATCGCGCTGTTGAGGATTTCCACAATCACCACCAGCGCGACGGAGCCAATCAGCATGACTCTGGCCAAAGGCGTCACGTCCAGCCAGCAGGCGATAATAATCGCCACTACCGCCGCAACCACTTCCTGGCGGAAAGCCGCCTCGTGTTGCCAGGCCGCCCGTAATCCTTTCCAGGAATACCCCGCAGCTTTAATGATCCGCGTTAAACCCGAGGCGTTATTTGCCATAATCAGGGAACCCTTTGTTCTGTTTAGCGTCAATGTCAGGGTAGCGCACATTTTGCAACACCACAGATCTCATGCAAGGATTCTGGTATGCTTGCGGCGCTTTGCTAACAAGAGGCTTTATGTTGTCTATGTCAGGTTGGCGTAACTTATATTACAAATTATTGAATTTACCGGTAAAAATGCTGGTAAAAAGTAAAGCGATCCCTGCCGAGCCGGTCGTTGAGCTGGGGCTGGATACGTCGCGTCCTATTATGTATGTGCTGCCATACGATTCAAAGGCCGATTTGCTGGCGCTGCGTGAGCAGTGTCGCAAAGAGGATCTGCCCGATCCTTTAGACCCGCTGGAGATCGACGGCACGCTGCTGCCCCGCTACGTCTTTATTCATGATGGCCCGCGCGTATTTCCTTATTACGCGGCCAATCCGGAATCCGTAAAGACGTTTCACGACTATCTGGATCTCCATCGCAGCAACCCGCTGCTGGACGTGCAGATGGTGCCCGTCTCGATTATGTTTGGTCGGGCGCCGGGGCGTGAAGTTCAGGGCGAAAGCCAGCCGCATCTGCGCGTGCTGAACGGCATTCAGAAATTTATCGCCGTCCTGTGGCTGGGCCGCGACAGCTTTGTGCGTTTCTCGCCGATGGTGTCGCTGCGCCGTATGGCAACCGAGCACGGCACCGATAAAACCATCGCCCAGAAGCTGGCGCGCGTGGCCAGAATGCACTTTGCCCGTCAGCGCCTTGCCGCAGTCGGCCCGCGTCTGCCTGTGCGTCAGGATCTGTTCAACAAGCTCTTACAGTCCAAGGCTATCGCCAAGGCCGTAGAGGACGAAGCGCGCAGCAAGAAAATCTCCCATGAGAAGGCGCAGCAGAACGCCATTGAGCTGATGGAAGAAGTTGCCGCAGATTTCTCCTACGAGGCAATCCGTCTGACCGACAGGATCATGGGCTGGACGTGGAGCAAGCTCTATCAGGGCATCAACGTCAACGGCGGCGAGCGCGTGCGTCAGCTGGCGCAGGACGGCCATGAAATCGTTTACGTGCCGTGCCACCGCAGCCATATGGATTACCTGCTGCTCTCCTACGTGCTTTATCACCAGGGCCTGGTGCCGCCGCATATCGCTGCGGGCATCAACCTGAACTTCTGGCCGGCCGGCCCGATTTTCCGTCGCCTGGGCGCGTTCTTTATTCGCCGCACGTTTAAGGGCAACAAGCTCTACTCCACCGTTTTCCGCGAATACCTGGGCGAGCTGTTCACCCGTGGCTATTCCGTGGAGTACTTTGTGGAAGGCGGCCGTTCCCGAACCGGACGCCTGCTCGATCCAAAAACCGGCACGCTGTCGATGACCATTCAGGCGATGCTGCGCGGCGGCAACCGCCCGATTACGCTGGTGCCGATTTACATCGGCTACGAGCACGTCATGGAAGTTGGCACCTATGCCAAAGAGCTGCGCGGCGCGACCAAAGAAAAAGAAGGCTTTATGCAGATGGTGCGCGGGCTGCGCAAGCTGCGCAATCTGGGCCAGGGCTACGTCAACTTCGGTGAACCGCTGCCGCTGGTGGCTTACCTGAACAAGCACGTGCCGGAATGGCGCGACGCTATCGACCCGATCGAATCCCAGCGTCCGGCCTGGCTGACGCCAGCGGTCAACGATATCGCCCAGCGCGTCATGGTGCGGATCAATAACGCGGGCGCGGCCAACGCCATGAACCTGTGCGTTACCGCGCTGCTGGCTTCCCGTCAGCGTTCGCTAACCCGTGAGCAGCTGGTGGAACAGCTGGACTGCTATATTCAGCTGCTGCGCAACGTGCCTTATTCGCCGGACGCCACCGTGCCGGACATGACGCCGGAAGCGCTCCTGGATCATGCGCTCAGCATGAACAAGTTCGAGATCGAGCAGGATAATATCGGCGAGATCATCGTGCTGCCGCGCGAGCAGGCGGTGCTGATGACCTATTACCGCAACAACGTTCACCACATGCTGGTGATGCCGTCGGTGATTGCGGTAATTTTGATGCAGCATCAGGAGCTGACGCGCGCCGAGCTGCTGCGCCAGGTCAGCGTGATCTATCCTATGCTGAAAAGCGAGCTGTTCCTGCACTGGGAAAAAGACGAGCTGCCGGGCGTGCTGGATCCGCTGGTCAGCGAAATGGCGCGTCAGGGTTTGTTGACCGCCGACGAGCAGACGCAAACGCTACGCCTCAGCCCTGCCCGTTTCCATACGCTACAGCTGCTGGCGGCCGGTGTGCGGGAGACGCTACAGCGCTACGCCATCACCTTTTCTATCCTCAGCGCCAATCCGTCGATCAACCGCGGTACGCTGGAGAAAGAGAGCCGCACCATGGCGCAGCGCCTGTCGGTGCTGCACGGCATCAATGCGCCGGAATTCTTCGATAAGGCGGTGTTCTCGACGCTGGTGCTGACGCTGCGTGATGAAGGCTATATCAGCGATACCGGCGATGCGCACTATGAAAGAACGCATAAGGTCTATCAGCTGCTGGCCGATCTGATCAGCCAGGAAGTGCGGATGACCATTGAAAGCGCGCTGACATACGAGTAGGTAAGAGATAAAAAAAAGGCCGGCGTGAGCATCACACCGGCCTTTTTTATTGGCTGTCGATCAGCCAGAAAACGGCGCACAGCTCAAAGCGATGCCGACAAACAGGATCAGCCCCACATAGTTGTTATTCAGAAAGCCACGAAAACAGGCATCACGTTCGCGAGCGCTAATCAGCTTTTGCTGATAAATAAACAGCGTCGCCGCCGCCAGCAGCGAGCAGTAAAAAGGCGTACCCAGCTGCATCAGCCAGCCGATGGCGGCCATCAGCCCCAGCGTGGCCAGCTGCAACAGGCCGATAATCAGCTTATCAAAACGGCCAAACAGGATGGCGGTGGATTTGACGCCGATTTTTAAATCGTCATCCCTGTCCACCATCGCATACTGCGTGTCGTAAGCGACCGTCCAACAAATATTGGCGAAAAACAGCAGCCAGCAGGCCAGCGGCACCGTTTCGCTGACCGCCGCCCAGCCCATCGGAATGGCCCAGCCAAACGCCGCGCCCAGCACCACCTGCGGCAGATGGGTGTAGCGCTTCATAAACGGATAGATCCACGCCAGCGCCAGGCCGCCAAAAGAGAGCAGGATGGTCATCAGATTCATGGTCAGCACCAGGCAAAACGACACCAGCACCAGACCGCCAAACAAAAATTTCGCCTCCGTCGAGGTGACTGCGCCGCTCGGTAGCGGCCGCGATCGCGTGCGTTTGACGTGTCCGTCTATCTTGCGATCGGCAAAGTCGTTAACCACACAGCCCGCCGCGCGCATAAAAAAGACGCCCAGCGTAAACACCACCAGCACGTTGAGCGGCGGCACGCGCAGCCCGGCCAGCCATAGCGCCCAGAAAGTCGGCCACAGCAGCAGCAGCGAGCCGATTGGCTTATCAATCCGCATCAGGCGACTGTAGGCCTGAAGCTTACTGACAGGTAAAGATTTTTCCATCTACTTCTTCCTTTCGGCCTGAACGGCGTGATAAAGCGGCGCAGGCGGTAAAAACAGTTCGGTCAGCAGCAGCGGCTTGCCGGAAAGGCGCAGCAGCGAGCGGCGACCCCACAGGTCGTGGCTGCGTCCCGGTTCGATAAAATCGCGGCTGAGCGTCGACGAGGCGAAAAGATAGCGCCCCAGCGGCTGGCTGCCAAGCTGTTGCAGCTTCTGCTCCGGCCCTTGTAGCGTGGATTCCGGCAGGATGGTGCGGGCCGCCAGCCAGGCTTCGCCATCGCCGCACAGCAGGATTTCCCGCAGCCAGTAGCGCGGCTCTTCAGGCAGCAGCAGCGCATCCGCGCCGGCCTCTTCCGCCCCGATAAAGCCCTCGCGCAGGATCTCAACGGTAACTTTTTCGCAGTGGCGTTCAAAGCGGCGGGTCATGGAATCTTCTTCCATCAGCCAGTCAAGCAGCGACGGCGTCAGCTGGGGCGAAGAGAGTGGAAGCCATTCGATAGCGTGCAGCTGCGTCAGCGCGCGGTTGGTCATTGCGCTTCTCCGGACAGTAAAATGGGGCTAGCGTAGCACAAGGCAAAAGGCGTTAAACAGAATTTTAACAGGATAGCGAAGCGGAAAGCCGCCCCGGTAGGACGGCCTCCTGGCTTACTTGCCTGCTGCGTTAACGATCACCGTGATGGAATTATGGGACAGCTCCCACTTCCCTTCTCCGGATGACCACAGCGCACCAGAAACAACGAGCACGATACAAAGATACCGTTTCATTGTGCGGCCCTGCTAAAGGCCGCTTCGCAATGCCACCACCGGAGATGTAACTGCGAATGCAAGCACTTGGGAGTACTTGCGTTTACGGCCGTTGGAAATCCTTTTCCCAATCCGGTGCCCGCTTGCTTAAGACGGCGAAAAGGCCCGCCCGCATTGTACGCTAAACAAGCAGTTTGTACACTTGACAGACATTCTTCAAAAGGACATTCTATGAGCACTTGGGAGTGCTTGCGTTAAATCAGCAATCAACCTGCTGGCAAGGCCGCTTACCTGGCCAGCGCAAAAAAACCGCCGTTAAAGGCGGTTTTTTTGTTTCTGCCCTTGGGCGAAAAGCTGCCGCTTCGTCAGCCCACAAAGCGTCTTCCTGCCTATTCGCGTTTCAGGCGGTTGCTGTTCGCCAGCCACAGCGTCACCACCAGGATCAGGATCGCGACAGAATAGGCCAGCGTGTCGAGCGGATTCTTATGATCGACGATGATCAGGCGGATAATAGCCGTGATGCCGATATACACAAAGTAGCGCAGCGGGAAGTGGTAGCCGGACTGGAAGTACTTCACAATCAGCGCAATAAATTCAAAGTACAGAAAGTAGATCACAATCCCTTCGATCAGCAGATACGAAGAGGTCTGCTCGCCGGTATTCAGCAGCACGTTGGCCAGATGAAACGTCTCTTTTCCTAAAAAAACGGCCAGAATACCGGCCAGTGAAATCAGGCCTACGTTCAGCACCATCTGTAAAAACCAGGCAATACGCGTGGCGTTAATCATTATCATCCTCTGCAAATACGATTTCCCGTCAGATCATCCTGACCGCCACAATATGCTTTAGTGTGAGCTGCTTCACAAGTTTTCCGCAGGCCAGCCGCCCGCAACAGGCATAAAAAAAGGGGCGAAAATTCGCCCCTTGCTGTGCACCCTAGCGGAAGTCTTTGTCCCGATCGGTGGTCATATCGTAAAGCTGATACTTGCGGCCCAGCATCTGACCGCCGTCGCGCGTCAGCGGCGTCCAGTTGACCTGCGCGCGTCCACGCGTCGGCGAAGCGGTAAACAGATCCATCGGAATAGAAATGTAGAAGCCTTTGGTGAAGTCGCCTTCGCCATACTCCTCCGCCGAAACGTTGGTTTTGGTGGCGTAAGCGCCGACGATCACGCCACTGTCGAACTGACGGGAAACGTCCAGCGTCGCCCCTTTGTCCTCGGCCAGATACTGACCCACGCTCGCCTTCACCAGCACCTGATGGTTAAAGAAGGAGGGACGCCAGTAGGCGGTCAGATTACCGACTTTCGCATTGTAGTCGGTGAACTGCATCATGTTGTCCCAGTCGCGCTGCTTGACGTAGTTAGCGTCAACGCCGAACGCCCAGTCGGAATCAAGCGGACGATAAAGGAGTTCGCCGCCCACGCCGCCATACATCGTTTCCAGATAGCCGCCGTAAACCTGCCCGTAAAAGCCGTTGCCCAGGGAGTGCATATAGTTGGCTTGCAGGTTATTTACGTAGACGTTGTTGTCAACATAGTCGCGGATATGGGTACGGACGCGCGGCAGCGAGGAATCGGCCGGCGCGCCGTTATAGGTGAACTTATCGTAATTGTTCGCCAGGTTGCCGAAGACGCTGCCGTCCACCAGCAAATGATCGGTCAGCCAGTAGTTGGCGCTGGCCATCACGCCGACCTGGTACAGATAGAAGCTTTCCGGCCCGCCGACGGACTGGTTCAGCACCGGTGACAGGCTGGCGTTAAAGCGATCCGCGTCGATGTAATAGCCCTGCTCGGTATGGCCAGGATCGGACGGGTTAACCCGCTTCTGATCCAGCATTTTTTCTTTGCCGAGCGGATAGCCTTCCAGCTGCTGACGCAGGCTGTCGGTGCTGGTTTCCGTAGTGACCTGCGGCATATTGTTGCGCGTTTCGGTCACGTTCAGTTTTTCGATGTTCTGCGGCAGCGCATTCATCATGATCACATTGGCGCGATCGATCCCTTCCTGGGTATTGCGATATTTTACCTGCTGACCGGAAACATAAAGCGTGTCGCCCTTCACCTGAATTCTTGGCCCCACCAGGCCCGCATTATATTTCAGGTCGGTCAGCTGGTTCGCCACCACCGTCGGCTCGAGGAATTCGCCCTGCGGCTGTGGATTATAAGCTGGCTTAGGCGCATCCACCGAGGCGGTATGCAGATCGTTGAAGTTGGTGCGCAGCGTAAAGCCCGCCATCAGCGTGTTGCCACGCTCGTAGCTGACGTTAACGTCGGCCCAGTCGGTAATGCGATAAATAGCCCCAACGTTGACTTTACTTTTCTGCTCCAGGCGACCGGCAAAATCATCCTGATAGTCGTTGCCTTCGTATTCCACCTTCAGACGCAGCGGCTGCCATGGCGTCTGGTATTCAATGCCGCCGAAAATAGCCGCCGGGCCTTTAAACAGATCTTTGTCGCTGACCGAACCGGCGGTGCCGTTGGTGTTGGAGCGGTAGCAGTAGCTGCTGTCCGCCTCGCAGAACGGGTTTTTGACCGTGCCGCTGTTGCCGAGATAGCCGAAGCCCAGCCCGACGGTGAAGTCAAACGGCCCCCAGGCTTTGCTGGCAACCATATATTCGCTGTCGAACAGTCCTGTACCGCCCAGGTCGCGCGCGCCGACGGAGACTTCCGGCAACCAGTAGCCTTCCTGCCACAGTCGCGCTTTAAGATCGAACGCCTTGTCTTTATAGGACTGGCTGCCGCTGAAGCTTTCCACGGCGCTGTAGCGACGGGTTTTCACGTCGGTATAGCGGATGGTGGCTTCCAGCCACGGGAAAAGCTGCACCGAGGAGGAATAGAAGCGGTACTGATCGTTATAGCGGTAGTTCAGGCTGAATTCGCCATCTTTCGCCATACGCGCCGTCGGCACCTGCAGCAGGCCCACGCCGCCAAAGTCGGACTGCGATGGCCCGACAGGATCCGCAGCCTGAGCCTGGCAAGCGCAGGCCACGGACATCGCCAGCAGGCTGAGAAGGTAAGTTTTTTTCATCAGTCAGGGATCCGGTGCGTCAAAACAGAAATAATTTGCTGGTTAAGATCCGGGCCGTCAGGCAGCGACCAGGCAGAAAAGCCAACGTAAATGATGCTGCCCGCGTCGGGTTCAACATCGCGGCGATTCCAGTAGGCGACCGGCACCTGCTCGGTTTTGCCGGTAGGCGCGATCAGCGTGACGAAATTGCGCTCGCCGCCGTCCAGACGCTCGTGGTCAGCCAGATAGTCAACCACGCTGCGGCCCGCCACCCAGGTTGTTTTGCCGCTGTTATTCGCCAGACCGGCGATCGTCAGGCTGCCGGGTTTTTGCAGCGTATAGACGCTGTATTCACCCTCCAGCCGACGGTTCTCTTCAGGGCGCAGGCGCACCCAGTCCGGATCGAGGTTCACAATCTGACGACCCGTGACCTTAATGGCGGCAATCTGCTGGTAAAGGTTATCGACAACCGCGGCTTTTTCGCCGTCGTCGTCGGCACGTAATTCCGCGCTCCAGCTTTTCAGACGCGCCAGCAGCTGCTGCTGTTGCTGTACCGCCGCTGCCGTCGCCAGCTTTTCGCTGATAACCGTGCCTGGCCACCAGGTACCTGCCAGCGCGGGGCTTGCCGTCAGCTGCGCCAGGTTCTGTGCATGGCTGACCAGCGCAGTTTCGCTGCGATCCGGCGAGAAGACGGTGACTTCGCTGTCGGCGCACACGTTCAGCGACACGCAGGCGGCGAGGCCTGCGAGGAGATAAGTAATATTTTTCATGATTTTGCAGGCTTCAGGATGGTGGTTTCAACGGAGACGTCGTCGCCGCCCAGCGTCTGCCGCGACTGGCGAACCTGGCCGGTAGTCGTGTCGATCCAGAAAATATTGCGCCAGGTTTTACCGTCGGCCGTGACCTCTTCCTGCCAGACGCGGCAGGCGACGCGGTGCCCTGTCAGGTCAAGTACCTCATCCTGCAAACGCGTAAAGCGCGATACCGCCGTCGCGGCGTGGAAGCGGCCCGCTGCCGACCAGGTCAGTTGGCGTGTCCAGCCTGCGCCATCGGTCAGATGCAGCGGATCGGCCAGCGGATCCTGAGCAAGGTTGCTCACCTCATGCAGGTTGTCCGCCAGGCCTAACGTTTTCACTACGCGGCCATGCTGCGTGACGATCATGGTGCGATCGCGCGTGATCCATTTTTGCTGGCCGTTTTCGTCAAAGCCCAGCACCACAAAAATACGCTGGCCGTTGTTAACGCGCAGATACATGCTGGCATAGGGCAGGCCTTCGACCTGCTCTGCCGTTACCTCGACGTCGTCCGGCCCGAGCAGAGCGAGTTTTACCGTCTCCCCCAGGCTTTTTTGTGTTTGTGTGCAGCCCTGGGCAAGCAGGCATAAAAGCAGCAGTGGTAGGTAGCGCACTGGTGTAAGTTCCTGAATGAAGTCTGAAAATATCAAAAAATAACCACACAAGCGTGTGGTTATGATTAATTTACTGCACTTAACGAGTGGTGCTGGTGGTGGTAGTAGTCGTGGTTCCGGTGTTGGAACCGTTACCGCCGCTGCTTGCTGCCAGCGCCACGCCAACCAGCGCGCCAAGCGCGCCCACACCCACTGCCGTGGTCGTCCCGGCGGAAAGGGTTCCCGCCGAGGCGCCCGCTGCGGCACCGGCCTCTTCAGGCGCGGCAAACGCGGCGGAAGCAGTCGCTAAGTACGCTACGGCTGCAGCAGCACATAAGACTTTTTTCATACAAAATCCTTCATAGAATGAATGGATAACTCGCCTGAAAGATTTCAGACCGGCTCATTATAAGGCAATAAATTACCAGAATTCAGGACGGTTAAACGCGCTGGCTGCTGCCGCTTCGCTGTGTGAAACAGAAACATTTTTGGAGGGATAAGGCAACAATTGGTCAATAAACTCGTTATATCGCTATTTATCGCTGCCATAACGCGACAAGTTAGCGCCATTCACTACCGATTGTGATTAAAACGGCCGTTTTATGGGCAGAAAATGCGGCAGCGCGCTTTTTCTGTTAAAAGTGCAGTTTTTCAGTGAGTTAAATGTATTTACTCAGCGTTTTAAGCGGATCGAACGAGAATACGTTTCGGACTATTCCTGCCATAAATTGACTTAGTGGCCTGAAATTTAAGAATTTCCTTAGTCAGGCAGCAGGTCATTCAGCAATTATTGGAAGAGGAATTAACCTTAAACTCTGTTACAGCGCCGCATTCGTCAGGGCCAGCGGGAAACCGCGTCGCTGTCAAACAGGACCACCAGTAGGTAAAGATGGATCTGATAAACGCATTATGCAGCTAAAAAAGGCCGGCGCGATGGCCGACCTTCAGACTTTGCGCTGCGCCAGCAGAGAGCCGGACGCGTGTCAGCTGTTTCAGCCGCGCCAGTTTTTGTAGCGGTTGATCAGGCCGTTGGTGGAGCTGTCATGGCTTGCCACCTGCTCGCCGCCGGAAAGCTCAGGCAGGATGCGGTTAGCCAGCTGTTTACCCAGCTCCACGCCCCACTGATCGAAGGTGAAGATGTTCAGGATAGCGCCCTGGGTAAAGATTTTGTGCTCGTACAGCGCAATCAACGCGCCCAGGCTGAACGGGTTGATTTCACGCAGCAGAATGGAGTTGGTCGGACGGTTCCCTTCAAACACTTTGAACGGCACGATATGCCCGACGGACTGGGCATCTTTGCCCGCATCAGCGAACTCTTTCTCTACCGTTTCGCGAGATTTGCCGAACGCCAGCGCTTCGGTCTGTGCGAAGAAGTTAGAGAGCAGCTTGGCGTGATGATCGCCCAGCTGGTTGTGGCTGACGGCCGGCGCGATAAAGTCGCACGGCACCAGCTTGGTGCCCTGGTGGATCAGCTGATAGAAGGCGTGCTGACCGTTGGTGCCAGGCTCGCCCCAGATGATCGGGCCGGTTTCATAGCTGACAGGGTTGCCGTTGCGATCGACATATTTGCCGTTCGACTCCATATTGCCCTGCTGGAAGTAGGCGGCAAAACGATGCATGTACTGGTCGTAAGGCAGGATAGCTTCGGTTTCGGCACCGAAGAAGTTGTTATACCAGATGCCGATCAGCGCCAGGATCACCGGCAGGTTTTGCTCCGCAGGCGTGTTGGCGAAGTGGTTGTCCATCGCGTGGGCGCCGCTCAGCAGCTGCTCGAAGTTATCGAAGCCAATGGACAGCACGATAGAGAGGCCAATCGCCGACCAGAGCGAATAGCGGCCGCCGACCCAGTCCCAGAACTCAAACATATTGGCGGTGTCGATGCCGAACTCGCCCACGGCTTTGGCATTGGTAGAGAGCGCGGCGAAATGTTTCGCTACGTGCTGCTCGTCGCCCGCCGCCTTCAGGAACCAGTCACGCGCGCTGTGGGCGTTGGTCATGGTTTCCTGGGTGGTGAAGGTTTTTGACGCGACCAGGAACAGTGTGGTTTCCGGGCTGAGATCTTTTACCGTTTCCGCGATATGCGTGCCGTCTACGTTAGAGACGAAATGCATATTCAGATGGTTTTTATACGGACGCAGCGCCTCGGTAACCATAAACGGCCCCAGATCGGAACCGCCGATACCGATGTTGACCACGTCGGTGATAGCTTTACCGGTGTAGCCCTTCCACTCACCGCTGATGATGCGATCGGAGAACGACTTCATCTTCTCCAGCACCGCATTGACTTCCGGCATCACATCCTTGCCATCGACCATAATCGGCTTGTTGCTGCGGTTGCGCAGGGCAACGTGCAGCACGGCGCGATCTTCAGTGCGGTTAATTTTTTCCCCGGAGAACATGGATTTGATAGCATCCTGCAGCTCGGTTTCTTTCGCCAGAGCCTGCAGCTTGTCGAGCGTTTCGCTGGTGATGCGGTTTTTAGAGAAGTCCACCAGCATTTGATCGTCGAAGGTGGCGGAAAATTTGCTGAACCGATCGGCATCTTTCGCGAACAGGTCGGCAATCTCTACGTCTTTCATCTCTGCAAAATGCTGCTGCAGCGCTTGCCAGGCAGCGGTTTGTGTCGGATTGATATTTTTCATAGCAACACACTCTTTTTATTTAAGAACCGTAAAACAGACCGGGCGCCATGTTACCTGTTACGCGTTTTTCGCACGCCTTTCCCTGCAACAGGTGACGGCTATCAGAGGAGAAGTTTTCCTCTCTTTTGCCCGGGGCTATTTATAATTCAGGCGGCGGGGTGAAACCCGATGCGTTTCAGTATGACTATTCTTGCCCTTTAAAGGAAAAATTTTATGGAGCTTTCTGCGCCACTCCTGTTGGTTATCATTGGATTAAGCTCGCTCGTGGCCCAGTGGCTGGCCTGGTTGCTGCGTTTACCGGCCATTTTACCGCTGCTTGTTTTCGGCATTCTCCTGGGGCCGGTCGGTCATGTTTTGCAGCCGGATGCGCTGTTTGGCGCTCTGCTGTTCCCGCTGGTTTCTCTCTCGGTAGCGATCATTCTGTTTGAAGGCGCGTTGACGCTGCGTTTCGACGAGATCCGTGGATTGGGCAAGGTAGTGCGCAATCTGGTCACAATCGGCATGTTTATCACTTTTCTGGCTATCGGCCTCACCTGCTGGCTGCTGCTCGACTTCCCGCCCGAGCTGGCGGCGCTGGTCGGCGCCGTCACGGTCGTCACCGGCCCGACGGTTATCGCTCCGCTGATGCGCGTGGTGCGTCCGAATAAGGCAATTAATCAGATCCTGCGCTGGGAAGGCATTGTGATCGATCCGGTCGGCGCTATTTTCACGCTGCTGGTGTTTGAATTCATTGTGCTACAGCAAAAAGCGGAGTCGCTGACCCATCTCTTCTGGACGTTCGGCCTGACCGTGGTGGTCGGCACCGTCGGCGGCGCGCTGTTCGGCTGGCTGATGGGCGTCGCGCTGAAGCGCGTCTGGCTGCCGGGCTATCTGCAAAACTTTGCGGTGCTGGCCGTTACGCTGACCGCTTTCGGCGCGTCGAACGCTATTGCCGACGAGTCGGGCCTGCTGACCGTTACCGTGATGGGGATCTGGCTGGCCAATATGCGCGATGTGGATTTGAGCGAGATTATCGCCTTTAAAGAGGAGCTGTCGGCGCTGCTGATCTCCGCGCTGTTTATTATTCTGGCCGCCAGGCTGGATCTCGGCGCGCTGCTGGCGATGGGCTGGCCGCTGCTTGGCCTGCTGCTGGTGGTGCAGTTTATCGCTCGTCCGCTCTGTATCGCGCTCTCCACGTGGGGTTCCTCGCTCTCCTGGCGCGACAAGCTGCTGCTGAGCTGGATTTCGCCACGCGGCATCGTGGCGGCGGCAGTCAGCTCGCTGTTTGCGCTGACGCTGGAAAAAACCGGCTATGAAGGCGCCAGCCGGCTGGTGACCGTGGTGTTTGCGGTGATTATCGGCACCGTGGTGCTGCAAAGCCTGACCAGCTCGTTCCTCGCCCGTGCGCTGCGCGTGCAGCAACGGGAGCCGCGCGGTATCCTGATTATCGGCGCGAACAGCGTCGCCCGCGCGCTGGCTGCCGCGCTGCAAAAGCTGGATCTGCCCGTGCTGGTGACGGACAGCAGCTGGGAATATTATCGACTGGCCCGTATGGAAGGCATTCCCGCTTACTACGGCAACGCCTGGTCGGATCATGCCGAAAACTTCCTCGACCTTAGCGAAACGGCCCAGGTGCTTGCCCTGTCGCCCAATCGCCATCAAAATGCGCTGGCCGTTTACCATTTCAGCCATATTTTTGGTAACAACAACGTGGCGGCTATTCGTTCGGGCGCCGCGCTGAAAGGCCGCCGCGACAGTGAAAGCCCGCGCTTTCGCCGTCATGAAGTGCTGTTCAGCCAGGAGCATACCTATGCCCGCCTCAGCAGCCTGCTGGCGAAAGGCGGCGTAATCAAAGCGACGGGCCTGAATGAAAATTTCGGCTGGGAAGAGTATCTGGAAAAGAATCAGAACGCGCTGTTGCTCTTTGTGCAGGACGAACAGGGCAAGCTGAAAATAGGCGACGGCCAGCCGCCCGCGCTGCCCTGTACGGTGATCGCTCTGGTACAAAATGAATCATCGGCCAGTTCCGGGGATTGACAGCAAGGCAATAACCCGGTATTTCTGGGCGGCTAGCTGCGCATCTGATGCGCAGGCCAGAAGAGGCGCGTCGCCCAGGCAGTGTGTTGGAGGAACCGAATCCGTAGAAAACACATCAGGGGGAGCGACGCCGAGGTACAAACCATGCGGTATGGGGCGTATCGGCTACAGGGGCTGAATCCTCTGGGTTGTCACCACGATCGTCCGCCGGGCGGACGGTTTGCAAGGTGGAGCGCTTCTGGGTGACTCGTAGTAATCCCTTTTCTACGTCTGCCCCGTTTCTGCTCTTCCCTTGTGCCAAGGCTGATAGATTTTAACCTGACACGAGGTATGTCAAGACATGTCCCAATCATTGATCGTGGCGAAGTTCGGCGGCACCAGCGTTGCCGATTACGCCGCCATGAACCGCAGCGCCGACGTGGTGCTGGCCGATCCGAATGTGCGCGTGGTGGTGCTTTCCGCCTCTGCGGGCGTCACCAACCTGTTGGTTTCCCTGGCGGAAGGCCTGGAGCAGGAGCAGCGTGCTTATCAACTGGATGAGATCCGCCGCATCCAGTACGCCATTGTTGACCAGCTGCCGCATTCTGAAGTGATTCGCGACGAAATCGATCGCGTGCTGGAAAACATCACCATGCTTTCCGAAGCCGCCGCGCTGGCTACCTCAACCGCGCTGACCGATGAGCTGGTCAGCCACGGCGAACTGATGTCCAGCCTGCTGTTTGTAGAGATCCTGCGCCAGCGCGAAGTGGCCTCCGAGTGGTTCGACGTGCGTAAAGTGATGCGCACCAACGACCGCTTTGGTCGCGCAGAGCCGGATGTCGCGCTGCTGGCGGAACTGACGCAGGCACAGCTGGCGCCGCGGCTGGGCGAAGCGCTGATCGTGACCCAGGGCTTTATCGGCAGCGAGCCGAAAGGCCGCACCACCACGCTGGGTCGCGGCGGCAGCGACTATACCGCCGCGCTGCTGGGCGAAGCGCTGCACGCAAGCCGTATCGACATCTGGACCGATGTACCGGGCATCTATACCACCGATCCGCGCGTGGTGCCGACGGCGAAACGCATTGATGAAATCACCTTTGGCGAAGCGGCGGAGATGGCGACGTTTGGTGCCAAGGTGCTGCATCCGGCCACGCTGTTGCCTGCCGTACGCAGCGATATTCCGGTGTTCGTCGGCTCCAGTAAGGATCCGGCCGCTGGCGGCACGCGCGTCTGCAACGAAACGCAGGATCCGCCGCTGTTCCGCGCGCTGGCCCTGCGCCGCAAACAGACGCTGCTGACGCTGCACAGCCTGAATATGCTGCACGCGCGCGGCTTTCTGGTTGAGGTTTTCACCATCCTCGCGCGCCATAATATCTCGGTCGATCTGATTACCACTTCGGAGGTAAGCGTTGCGCTGACGCTGGATACCACTGGCTCCACCTCCAACAGCGATGGCCTGCTGACTCAGGCGCTGCTGACCGAGCTCTCTTCGCTGTGCCGCGTAGAGGTAGAAGAGAATCTGGCGCTGGTGGCGCTGATCGGCAATCAGCTTTCCAAAGCCTGCGGCGTCGGCAAAGAGGTCTTCGGCGTGCTGGAGCCGTTTAACCTGCGCCTGATCTGCTATGGCGCAAGCAGCTATAACCTCTGCTTCCTGGTGCCGGGCAACGACGCCGAACAGGTGGTGCAGGCGCTGCATAAAAATCTGTTTGAGTAAGCGTGGAAGCCGGGCGGAAGCCCGGCTTCCAGATTGCTGACAAGCCTGCGGCGCCCTGCCGTTTTCGCAGCAGCAATGCCGCTTTTATCAGCCCAATGGTGGCCTGATAGCCTGAAGGCTTATTAGCAGCCTTGCCCGCTTTTTTACTTTTCTTGTTTTTCCCTTTCATCGCTTTACTCAGCGAGCGCTTATCTTTTGATCTGGCTCAAGCCAGTCGCTAATAAAGCCGCAGATCCGCCCGCAGACAGCATATTCTCCGTTCCGTTGATTTTCCGGTTGGACAAGCCAGGGATAATCGTGGCGTTAAATCAAATAATGGAGCAAAACATGCGTAGGTTAGTCGCTGAATCGCTGGGAACCTTTGTGCTGGTTCTCGGCGGCTGTGGTAGCGCGGTATTAGCCGCGGCTTTTCCCGAGCTGGGAATTGGTTTTGTCGGCGTATCGCTGGCGTTTGGCCTGACCGTCCTGACGATGGCTTATGCCGTAGGGCATATCTCGGGCGGTCATTTTAATCCGGCGGTAACCATAGGGCTGTGGGCCGGCGGCCGTTTTCCCGCGTCGCAAATCCTTCCCTATGTGCTGGCGCAGGTTGTGGGCGGCGCGCTGGCGGCAGGCACGCTTTATCTGATCGCCAGCGGCAAAGCCTCTTTTGACGCGGCAGCCAGCGGTTTTGCCGCTAACGGCTACGGCGAGCATTCGCCCGGCGGTTTCTCTCTGCTGTCCGGCATGATTGCGGAAGCCGTGCTGACCGCTATTTTCCTGATCGTCATCCACGGCGCGACCGACAAACGCGCGCCGAAGGGCTTTGCGCCCATTGCTATCGGTCTGGCGCTGACCCTGATCCATTTGATCAGCATTCCGGTGACCAACACCTCGGTTAACCCGGCACGCAGTACCGCCGTGGCTATCTTCCAGGGCGGCTGGGCGCTGGATCAGCTATGGATGTTCTGGGCGATGCCGCTCGTCGGCGCGCTGGTTGGCGGCCTGATTTACCGCGTTCTGCTGGAGGAAAAAGCGTAACGCCTGCCTGGCGGGCCGCTGCTGGCCCGCCCTTTTCCTGCGTCTTTCCCGCCGCTGTCCGCTCGTCCTTCCTTTCCCATCGGCTAATGCTATGATTCGACGACCGCTTTTCCCCCGTTCCGGGAAAACGGCATTCTGTAATCACAACATAAAAAGGAAGTCTGGCTATGCTCGCCACCGTTACCCGACTGTTCCCGTTATGGGCAGTCCTGCTTTCCCTTGCTGCCTGGTACACGCCAACTCCCTTTCTGGGTATTGGCCCCTGGGTCACTTATTTGCTGATGCTGATTATGTTTGGTATGGGCGTCACGCTGAATATCAACGATTTCAAACGCGTGCTGACCCGACCGGCACCGGTTATCGCCGGCACGTTTTTGCACTATCTGGTGATGCCGCTCGCCGCCTGGGCGCTGGCAAAACTGTTTAAGATGCCGCCGGATCTGGCAGCGGGCATGATCCTGGTCGGCAGCGTCGCCAGCGGCACCGCTTCCAACGTGATGATCTATCTGGCTAAGGGCGACGTGGCGCTGTCGGTGACCATCTCGTCCGTCTCCGCACTGGTAGGCGTGTTCGCCACGCCGCTGCTGACTAAGCTCTACGTGGATACGCATATTCAGGTGGATGTCGCCGGGATGCTGCTGAGCATCGTTAAAATCGTGGTGGTGCCAATTAGCATCGGGCTGATTGTCCATCACACGCTGCACGGCGTGGTGCGCCGCGTGGAGCCTTATCTGCCCGCTTTTTCCATGGTCTGCATTCTGCTGATTATCAGCGCCGTTGTAGCGGGCAGCCAGGGCTTTATCGGGTCGGTGGGACTGGTGACGATAGCCGCAGTGATCCTGCATAACGCTATCGGCCTGCTGGGCGGCTATTGGGGCGGCAAGCTGTTTGGCTTCGATGAATCCACCTGCCGCACGCTGGCGCTGGAAGTGGGGATGCAAAACTCCGGGCTGGCGGCGACGCTGGGCAAGCTTTACTTCTCACCGCTGGCCGCGCTGCCGGGCGCGCTGTTCTCGGTCTGGCACAATCTTTCCGGCTCGCTGCTGGCGGGCTACTGGTCCAGCAAACCCATCAGCAAAAAATAGCGTTTCTCCCCCGCATTGTCGCGGGGGCTTGCGTTATTCCTCATCCCTGGGATCGTCAGGCTGCTCCAGCACGCTGTAGGCAACCGCGCAAAATAGCGAGTTCAACCTTTTCATATCGCCCAGCAGGCCCAGATGCAGCGAACTGGTTTCTATACTCTGCACGTTTTGCTGATGCAGACGATCGACATGCTTATGCGAATAGCGGCGAGTTGTAATGCGGAAACGGTGCTTGGCGCGCCGCAGCCGCTTAGCGCTGGTTACGTCATGTGATAAAAATACCGACAGGCTCAGACGCAGGTTGGCGTTGAGCTGCTCAAGCAGCGCATCCAGTTCCGCCAGGCCCTCCACCGAAAAAGCACGGCGCGCATTCAGCGATTTATCCACCACGTCGCCGCTCATGCGCTCCAGAATATCGCCCGCCATTTCCAGGTTCAGCGCCATTTCGATGATTTCCGCCCAGCGCCGCGAATCCTCTTCCGGGAGATCTTCTTTCGGCATCTGCGCCAGATAGAGTTTGATCGCGGTATAAAGTATGTCAACGTCGTCGTCCAGCCGCCGGATTTCCCTTTCCTCTCGCAGCTCGCCGTGCATCACTTTACTGAAGCTGGTCAGCATCTGTTCCAGCACGTCACCCATGCGCAGCGTCTCTCTTGAAGCGTTCGCCAGCGCCAGCGCGGGCGTATCCAGCGCGCTACTGTCCAGATGTTTCGGCTTCAGGCGCAAATCCGTTTCCGGCTCTTCACGAATAATTCGCTGGCACAGATCGGCCATCAAATCGGCGAAAGGCACCATCACCAGACAGCGGATCAGGTTGTAGAAGACGTGGAAAAAGATCACCAGCTCTTCGTCGTTAACCGGCAGCTTTTGCAGCCAGTCCGCCAGCAGATCGATGAAAGGCAGCACTATCAGCGAGCCGATAAATTTGAACAGCAGACTGCCCAGCGCCACCTGTTTCCCTGCGGCATTGGAGCCGCTGTTGTTCAGCATCGCCAGCAGGCCGCTGCCCAGATTCGCGCCGATCACCAGGCACAGCGCCACTTTAAAAGAGATAACGCCGGTCGCGGTGAGCGTGGCGGTGATCAGCACCGCCGCCAGACTCGAATAGCTGATAATGGCAAATACCGCGCCAATCAGCGAGTCCAGCATTACGTCGCCGGTGAGCGAAGAGAAGATTACCTTAACGCCTGCGGCCTGGGTGATTGGCGTCGCCGCCGCGACGATCAGCTGTAGCGCCAGCAGGATCAGCCCCAGCCCGATGCTGGCGCGGCCAAGCTGCCCGGCGCGCGTCTGTTTGCGTCCCAGGAAAAAGACCACGCCAAAGAAAATAAACAGCGGCGACAGCCAGGAAAGATCAAAGGTCAGGATGCGCGCCATGAGCGCCGTCCCCACGTCCGCGCCCAGTATGATCACCAGCGCGGGCGTCAGCGCCACCAGCTCCTGCGCCACAAACGAAGTCACCAGCAGCGTGGTAGCATTGCTGCTCTGCACCAGCGCGGTGACGCCGATGCCGGCCACAAAGGCCATCGGCTTTTTCGCCACGCTGCGGCTGAGCACGCGGCGGAGATCTGCGCCGTAAACTCGCATAATGCCGGTACGAACAATATGCGTTCCCCACACCAGCAGCGCTACGGCAGAAAGTAAATTAAGCAGGGTCAGCACCGATATTAACCTCACGGATTTTCACGAATAAAAGCTTTAGTCCTGATGAGCGACCGTCGCCTTAAGTTTAGTCGCTCTGGCGAAAAAGCTTTTTTATCAGCGTCATATTATTGAAATGGCATCGCGCGACTGGCGCTGGCTGAAGAGCAGGCGGGAGAAAAGCAGGGCAGATCCTGTTATCTGCCCCCGGCATTGGTCAGTCGGCGTCATAACCCAGGTTTGAGGCCAGCCAGCGCTCAACTTCGCTCACCGACATCCCTTTGCGCTGCGCATAATCTTCTACCTGATCGCGTTGCAGTTGAGCGACCGCAAAATATTTGCTTTGCGGATGGCTGAAGTACCAGCCGGAAACCGATGCGCCCGGCCACATGGCAAAAGATTCCGTCAGCCTCATGCCGGTATGGGTTTCAACATCCAGCAGCTGCCAGATGGTCGCCTTCTCGGTGTGTTCCGGACAGGCGGGATAGCCGGGCGCGGGACGAATGCCCTGATAGTTCTCACGGATCAGCTCTTCATTGCTCAGGTTTTCCGTAGGCGCAAAGCCCCAGATGACCTTACGAACTCGCTCATGCAGATATTCCGCGAACGCTTCCGCCAGACGATCTGCCAGCGCTTTCACCATGATTTTGTTGTAATCATCATGAGCGGCGTCATAGGCTTCCGCCAGCGAATCTTCCTCCAGGCCGCCGGTAACGGCGAACGCGCCCAGATAGTCGGCTTTGCGGCTGGCAGCCGGTGCCACAAAATCGGCCAGGCAGTAGTTCGCAAAGTCCGTTTTTTCCGTCTGCTGACGTAAGTGATGGCTTACTTGCAGAACGTCGCGGCGTGCTTCGTCGCGATAAATATGGATATCGTCGCCGACGCGGTTAGCCGGAAAAATGCCTACTACGCCGCGCGGTGTAAGCGCCTGCTTCGCGCTCAGCTCGTCCAGCATCGCGTTCGCATCGTCAAAAAGCCGTTTCGCCTCAACACCCACCACTTCGTCTTCCAGAATGCGGGGATATTTGCCAGCCAGCGACCAGGTCATAAAGAACGGCGTCCAGTCTATATAGTGCCGCAGCGTTTCGATGTTAGCGCTTACTTCGCTTATGCCCAGCCGGTGCGGCACGGGCGGCGTATAATCTTCCCAGTCCAGCGCCAGGGCATTAGCCCTTGCCGTCGCCAGCGAGACCGGCGGCGTGCGCGGCTTTTTACGACCGTGCTGGATGCGCACCGTTTCATACTCTTTACGCGTGCGGGCCACGAAATCGTCACGCTGCGTGGCGGAAAGCAGCGCTGAAACCACGCCAACCGTGCGCGAGGCGTTTTGCACATAGACCGTTGGGCCGCTATAGTTTTGCTCGATTTTAACGGCCGTATGCGCTTTGGACGTGGTTGCGCCGCCGATCAGCAGCGGCAGCGTAAAGCCCTGCCGCTCCATCTCTTTCGCCACGTTGACCATCTCGTCCAGCGACGGCGTAATCAGCCCCGACAGACCGATGATATCGGCATTTTGTTCTCTGGCGGTTTTAAGAATTTTATCGCCGGGCACCATCACGCCCAGATCGACGATTTCGTAGTTGTTGCATTGCAGCACCACGCCGACGATATTTTTACCAATGTCGTGAACATCGCCTTTTACCGTAGCGAGCACGATTTTGCCGTTGGTGCGGCCCTTCTCTTTGCTCGCCTCAATATAAGGCTCCAGATAAGCCACTGCCTGCTTCATTACGCGCGCGGATTTCACTACCTGCGGCAGGAACATTTTGCCTTCGCCAAACAGGTCGCCGACCACGTTCATGCCCGCCATCAGCGGCCCCTCGATTACTTCAATCGGGCGACTCGCCTTCTGGCGCGCGGCCTCGGTATCCTCTTCAATAAATTCGGTAATGCCTTTAACCAGCGAATACTCCAGCCGCTTTTCCACTTCCCAGCTGCGCCATTCTGCCTGCGGCTTGTTTCCGTCGTCCGCCTTGCTGCCACGATATTTTTCCGCCAGCGTCAGCAGCCGCTCGGTGCTGTCTTCACGCCGGTTAAGCACCACGTCTTCTACCGCGTCGCGCAGATCTGGCGCCAGGTCGTCATAGATGGCCAGCTGACCGGCATTGACGATCCCCATATCCATACCGTTGCGAATAGCGTAATAAAGGAAAACCGCGTGGATAGCTTCACGTACCGGATCGTTGCCGCGAAAGGAAAAGGAGACGTTGGAGACGCCGCCTGAAATCATCGCGTGCGGCAGCTCTCGCTTGATATCTTCACAGGCGCCGATGAAATCCATCGCGTAGTTGTTGTGCTCTTCAATGCCGGTAGCGACCGCAAAGATGTTGGGGTCGAAAATGATATCTTCCGGCGGGAAGCCAACCTCTTCCGTCAGGATCTGATAGGCACGACGGCAGATAGCGATTTTGCGTTCGCGGGTATCCGCCTGGCCGATCTCATCAAACGCCATCACAACCATTGCCGCGCCGTAGCGCCGCACCAGACGGGCATGATGAATAAAGGCTTCGATGCCTTCCTTCATCGAAATGGAGTTAACGATGCCTTTGCCCTGAATACACTGCAGGCCTTTTTCAATCACTTCCCATTTGGAGGAGTCGATCATCACCGGCACGCGCGCAATATCCGGCTCACCGGCAATCAGGTTCAGGAAGCGTACCATCGCCGCCTCCGCATCCAGCATCCCCTCGTCCATATTGATATCAACGATCTGCGCGCCGCTTTCCACCTGCTGCAACGCCACTTCCAGCGCCTCGCTGTACTTCTCTTCTTTGATCAGACGCTTGAATTTTGCCGAGCCGGTAACGTTGGTGCGCTCGCCGACGTTGACGAACAGCGTTTCAGCGCTGATGTTCAGTGGTTCAAGACCGGAAAGACGACAGGCCACGGGCAGATCCGGCCGCTGGCGAGGCGTAACGCCCTCTACCGCGGCGGCCATTGCGGCAATATGTGCTGGCGTAGTACCGCAGCAGCCGCCGACGATATTTAAAAAGCCCGATCGCGCCCATTCACCTATCTGCTCCGCCATAATGTCCGCGTCCAGATCGTATTCACCAAAGGCGTTAGGCAGGCCCGCATTGGGGTGCGCGGTCACGTAGCTTTCCGCAATGCGCGACAGCTCCGCCACGTACTGACGCAGCTCGTCCGGCCCCAGCGCGCAGTTCAGGCCGAACGACAGCGGCTGCGCATGACGCAGCGAATTATAAAAAGCTTCGGTAGTCTGTCCCGAAAGCGTACGGCCGGATGCATCGGTAATGGTGCCGGAAATCATCAGAGGCAGCGTAATGCCCTGCTCGTCAAATTCGCTTTTTACCGCGAAAATGGCCGCTTTGGCATTTAACGTATCGAAAATGGTTTCGATCATAATAATATCAACGCCGCCCGCCATCAGCGCCTTTGTTGATTCACGGTAGGCTTCGACCAGCTGATTGAAAGTGATATTACGGAAGGCAGGATCGTTAACGTCCGGCGAAATCGAGCAGGTGCGGTTAGTTGGCCCTAAAACGCCTGCAACATAGCGTGGTTTTTCTGGCGTGCGGGCCGTCCAGGCATCGGCGCACTCACGGGCCAGCTTTGCGGCGGCAAAGTTGATTTCCGCCGACAGCGAGGCCATATGGTAATCCGCCATCGCAACAGGGGTGGCGTTGAACGTGTTGGTTTCCAGAATATCTGCGCCCGCCTGTAGATAGGCGTGGTGAATGTCGCTTATCACATCAGGCCGCGTCAGCACCAGCAGGTCGTTATTACCCTTTAAATCGCTCTGCCAGTCGGCAAACCGCTCGCCGCGAAAATCCTCTTCGCTCAGACGATAGCTCTGGATCATGGTGCCCATGCCGCCATCCAGCACCATGATGCGTTTTGCCAGCTGCTGATGCAGCGCTTCTGTTCTGTTGCCCACTGTTGCCTCTTTCTCACCTGCGGCACGATGCCGGCAATCCATACTGGCACAAGTTTTCATCACGTAGAAGCATCCGACTGGCGGTCTGGCAAAACGCCCTGCGCTACTATTCCAGCGTTGGGTTCATATGACGCAGATCGAACGGCGTGATCTGGTAAACGTAGTAGTTCAGCCAGTTTGAAAACAGCAGGTTGCCGTGGCTGCGCCAGCTGGCTCGAGGCGGCAGTTCCGGGTTGTCCTGTGGGAAGTAATTACAGGGTACCTCCGGATGCAGCCCGGCTTCGTAGTCACGATGGTATTCGCCGGACAGCGTCAGCGCATCGTATTCCGGATGGCCGGTGACGAAAGCCAGACGCTTGTCTTTGCTGGCGAACAGGTAAGCGCCCGTCTCTTCTGATTCGGCAAAAATTTCCAGATCCGTGTAATCGCGCAGCAGGTGCGTCGGGAAATCCGCATAGCGTGAATGCGGCGCCAGAAAAGTATCGTCGAAGCCACGCGTTAACAGAGCGTGCGGATGCAGAATACGATGCTCATAAACGCCCGATAATTTTTTATCACGCGTTTGTTTAGGGATGCCGTACAGGATATTCAAAGCAGCCTGCACCGCCCAGCAAACAAAAAGCGTGGAGGTAACGTGCTCTTTAGCCCAGTGGAGAACGCGCTGGATCTGCGGCCAGTACGCCACATCGTTAAAATCCACCAGGCCCAGCGGTGCCCCGGTAACGATCAGACCATCGTAGTTATTGTCCTGAATATCCTCAAAATTACAGTAAAAGTTGTTCAGGTGCTCCACAGGCGTATTGCGTGACTCGCGGCTGTCGACGCGCAGAAGTTGAATATCGATTTGCAACGGCGAGTTAGAAAGCAGGCGTAAAAACTGGTTCTCCGTCTCGATTTTTTTAGGCATCAGATTCAAAACCAGCACTTTTAACGGGCGGATTTCCTGAGTGCTGGCCCTTGTAGAGGTCATCACAAATACATTTTCATTACGCAGAAAATTCACGGCTGGTAATTCATCGGGTACCCTAATCGGCATCGTTTACTTCCTCGGCTAACCATTTATACGTTTAGACATCCAGACAGCCAAAGATAGCGGGTCAGGCGCTGAAAGTCGAGATGAGATGAAGTAGTTGAAAATGTTTCATCACAGACGGAAAGGTTAAGGAATATACCGGATGACGGAAATATAAGCGTAAAAAGGGAATGCCAGGCAGGAAGTGAGAGGGGAATAAAGCCTGTAGCTCTTGAATCGGTTACTAAAAAGTTTCCGGCCCACAAACGCAAAAAACCCCGACCGTGAGGTCGGGGTTGTTGCAATTTGATGCCTGGCAGTTCCCTACTCTCGCATGGGGAGGCCCCACACTACCA
>NZ_JARUWZ010000129.1:0-221 GCF_030433775.1 Erwinia sp. PsM31 | reverse complement strand
CGCGCGATAGCGCGGCCTGTATCGTGGGCTCGGAGATGTGTATAAGCTACTGGAATCGAACCTGCAACTAGCCCTTAGGAGGGGCTCGTTATATCCATTAAACTAAGGAGACAGCGACAGCATAAACGGGGGCGATCATCCAGTAGCATATGTTACCGTAAGTGTGGCTGCTACTCAAGGACTTCATATATCAACACGTTTTCCCATGTACAGGTCTATGC
>NZ_JARUWZ010000128.1:0-222 GCF_030433775.1 Erwinia sp. PsM31 | reverse complement strand
CGTCATACGATTTTGTTCTGGCTGTCTAGTGGGCTATTTGATTTGTATAATAGTCAGGCTCAATATAGTGCGCCAGACCCTTCTGGTTTCTTGGGTTGTCCTGCGAGCCGATGGGCAGCGTCAGCGCCGACAGTGATTTTGTCGCCAGAGGATAGGAAACCAGCAGTACCGTCAAGCCGTTGTCGAGTATGATCGCCAGATACTGGCGCGCATCTTTTTCAC
>NZ_JARUWZ010000127.1:0-222 GCF_030433775.1 Erwinia sp. PsM31 | reverse complement strand
CGTAGGCCCCGGCAATCGGCTCCGGCCCCCGCGCGCCCAGACAGGTCATCGGGTGAGAGGTGCCCGCGCCGCCTACCATATCCAGCGGCTGCACGATGGTGCAGCCCTGGCGTGCCCAGTAATCCAGTAAGGTCAGGATCAGACACTGAAATGACTAGGTATCAAACTTTTTCAAGTTGTTTACGCACGCGATAAGTTTATAAAAGTGGACGTAAGTATACA
>NZ_JARUWZ010000126.1:0-222 GCF_030433775.1 Erwinia sp. PsM31 | reverse complement strand
TCGATTAAGTTTCCAGAAAAAGAAATGTGATCGGTATAGGTAAAGCGCTTAATATCGCACCGAAATTTCAGGAACCTTTTACCCCTCCGTCTATAGCAATTTTTTAACTGATTGATCGAGACACGGCAAAAATAAAAAAGTTTTGCGGACGCCGGTTTTATAATTGAGATATTAAAAATAGAGAAAAAAATATATATAATATATAAAAGCCATACCCCTTTG
>NZ_JARUWZ010000125.1:0-222 GCF_030433775.1 Erwinia sp. PsM31 | reverse complement strand
ATGCTGAATGACGTCATTACGCCGCAAACCAGCTTCTACGGCGCGCCGACATGGCCGCTGCCGGGCACCGAGCGCAAATACCGAGACTGGAAAAAAACCGGACACGGGATGCTTGACGTAACCCGCGCGATAGAAGAGTCGGCGGACACCTTCTTTTATAAGGTTGCCATTAAGATGGGTATCGATATCATTAATACAATGCACAGCCAGTTCTGCTAAGGT
>NZ_JARUWZ010000124.1:0-223 GCF_030433775.1 Erwinia sp. PsM31 | reverse complement strand
CATCCGTATGACGCATGTTGTCTGTCCCAAACATGCGTCATGACCAATGACAGACTGATTTTATTGAGCCTGATGTACCAAAACAGTAAAAATCTGTCTTGTAAGCTCAAATGTCCTCTGCTTCACCCACTGTTTTCGCAAAAGCACAGCCCATAGACAAAGTAAAACAACCAAAATCAGTACAACATGCCAGATGTTGCGCTGCATCACCTCTCTCTAATAC
>NZ_JARUWZ010000123.1:0-224 GCF_030433775.1 Erwinia sp. PsM31 | reverse complement strand
CGGTACGGCCGTTGGCGTACAGCAGGCAGTCGGCCTTCACTTTTTTGCGGGACTTCAGATGCATTATCACGCCGTCGCTGACGCCTTCGATTTTCTCGAACTCTTCTTTATGGCGGATAACCACGCCGCTGTTCCAGAAATGGTAGGAAATCGAATCTGAGATTTCCTGATCGAGAAACGCCAGCAGATGATCTCGCGTGTTGATTAAATCAACTTTTACGTTC
>NZ_JARUWZ010000122.1:0-225 GCF_030433775.1 Erwinia sp. PsM31 | reverse complement strand
ATCGTTACTTATGTCAGCATTAGCACTTCTGATACCTCCAGCAGCACTCACAGGCCACCTTCGCCGGCTTACAGAACGCTCCCCTACCCAACAACACATAGAGTCGCTGCCGCAGCTTCGGTGCATGGATTAGCCCCGTTACATCTACCGCGCAGGCCGACACGACCAGTGACCTATTACGCATTCTTTAAATGATGGCTGCTTCTAAGCCAACATCCTCGCTGT
>NZ_JARUWZ010000121.1:0-225 GCF_030433775.1 Erwinia sp. PsM31 | reverse complement strand
CGTCCAGATGCTCGCGGATTTCGTGCGGCGTCGGCAGCGAACTGCGCTCGCGGTGATGGGGCGCAACTTCTTTGATCTCTTCGCGAATAATGTCGTTACATAAATCGACGCATTCGTCGCAGATATAGACTGACGGGCCGGCAATCAGCTTGCGGACTTCATGCTGGCTTTTGCCGCAAAAAGAGCAGTACAGCAGCTTCCCTGAACCGTCTTTGCGCTTATCTG
>NZ_JARUWZ010000120.1:0-226 GCF_030433775.1 Erwinia sp. PsM31 | reverse complement strand
GGGGTTTTTTAAAAAACCAAATAAATATCCATTTACCCCACCAAATAAAAAACCCCAAAAAAAAAACCCACCCAAAAAACCAAACAAAAAAAAAACACCACGTAGACGAAAAAAAAAAAAAATAAAAAATTTAAAAAAAAAAAAAAATAAAAACCCAAACAAAAAAAACCGGTTAAAAAAAAAAATTAACCCCAAAAATAAAAAAAAAAAAAAAATAGGGGGGGGG